>CALGGL010000242.1 GCA_937915975.1 uncultured Lachnospiraceae bacterium
TGTAACATCCATCTGATTTTCTTGTATGTCATATGTGGCAAGGCTCACGCTCCATGATAAACTTACTTTGTTTTCGCTTTCCTGAACATAAATTTCCTTACGATATTTATTCCAACTTTATACTGAAGCGGTCTCAAAGCCTTATCCGCCTCTTTCAACTTTTGCCTTATCGGAATATTTTGAGGGCAGTGCTTTTCGCATTTTCCACACTCTATGCACTGGGATGCAAATGCCGGCTCCTTGGTAAGTCCCACAGTCTGCGCAAACTCAAATCTTCCCTCTCGCTTTGACTCGGTGTACATGGCATTATAACACCTAAATGTTCCCGGTATGTCTACTCCCTTCGGACATGGCATACAATACCTGCAGCCCGTACATCCAACCTTTTCATTTTCCCTGATCTTTTCCTTTACCACATCTAAGGTTTTGAAATCCTCCTCTGTCAGATGTCCCGGTAAAGCCTCCGATGCAGTCTTGCAGTTTTCCTCTACCATCTCCACTGAATTCATACCGGAGAGAACTACCGTTACTGCCTCCTGATTATAAAGCCACCTAAATGCCCACTCTGCCGGAGTCCATCCGCGACTACTTTCCTTAAATGCCTTTTTTGCTCCGTCAGGAAGCATATTTACAAGTTTTCCTCCACGAAGAGGTTCCATGATTACAACAGGTATTCCCTTATCTGCTGCCGCCTTTAGTCCATCTACTCCTGCCTGAGTGTCTTCATCAAGATAGTTATACTGAATCTGACAAAAATCCCAGTCATAATCATTTAAAATCTTCAAAAAATTATCCGTATTTCCATGATAAGAAAATCCGATGTTACGAATCACTCCGGATTTCTTTTTTTCATCTATCCATTCCTCTATGCCGACAGCCTTAAGCTTCTCCCACATGGCAACGTCCGTCAGATGATGCATAAGATAATAATCTATATAATCCGTTCTTAACCTCTTTAATTCTTCATCGAAATATTTATCAAGGGCGGTCCTGTTACTTATAAGATATTGAGGAAGCTTTGTCGCTATCTTAATTTTCTCTCTTATATTATTTCTTTCAAATATTTCTCCTATAGCAACCTCGCTGCCCGAATACACATATGCCGTATCAAAATAATTTACACCCGCTGCATAAGCAGCCATTATTTCCTTTTCAGCCTTATCTATATCGATATTACCACCCTTTTTGGTAAATCTCATACATCCAAATCCAAGTACCGAAAGATCATTTTGGTTTTTATCTTTTCTATACTGCATAGGCACTCCTTATCAATAATACATTTTATAACTCATGATAATACGGACAGATATTCTCGTAATGTCCGTCCTTCATCCTGAAGCCTCCCGGTATGGTTCCAAGCTGTTTAAAGCCAAGACGTTCGTACAGATGTCTTGCGTGAACATTGCTTTCAACAACGGCATTAAACTGAAGCACTCTGAAGCCAAGCTCCTTTGCCTTTATCAGACAATCCTTAACCAACGCCTCCCCTATATGCTTTCCTCTGCATGAGGAATTAACGGCATAGCTGGCATTGCAGATATGTCCGCAGCGTCCTACATTATTAGGATGAAGGATGTAAAGTCCGACTATCTCTCCATCTTCCACTGCCACTCCCGTAAAGCTTTGTCCGGCAAAAAACTCCAATCCGGATTGCTCATCCAAAAAATCCTCCTGAGGAAATGCTATGCCCTCTTCAACCACTTCATTCCATATATATATCATCTTGGATATGTATTCTTTTTTGAACTCTCTAATCTCTATCATAAGTAATACTCCTGTTCATTTTTAGCATACTGCATATTATAGCACCGTATGCAATAAAAAACAATCAGCCGGAAAGATAACCGATATCTAAACCTGTTACCATATCCGACTGATTGTCTATGTACATATCTTTTATATAAAAGATATGTTAAATTGACTATGCAAGAGCTCTTCCCAAAGATTTGCACTCTTCGATATCGTCTTCATTAGGTGCATTATTGGCCATCACCGATTCATATACCAACTGAGCACCGGCTGCATTTGCACGCTCCTCCCAATCTCTCATCCACTGTCCGTCGCCCCATCCGTAGGAACCAAACAGTGCTATTTTCTTTCCTGACAATGAACCTTCAACATCTGTGAACATCGGCTCATATTCACTTTCCTCAAGTACCTCGGCACCCATCGCAGGGCATCCGAACGCAATGCCATCAAAGTCAGCAACCATACTGCTGTTAAATTCTGACGGACCAAATACTGACACCTCTGCTCCTGCATCCCTTGCGCCTTCCTCAACTGCTCCTGCCATAGCTGCGGTATTTCCTGTACCACTCCAGTATACAACTGCTACCTTACTCATTTTTTGTCCTCCTTTAATTTACAGTATATATGACCTTTCAATCATATATAGAATTATATTTATTTTATAAATCCCATTTAGGATTCATTCACGATATTTAATCCGGTACGATAAGCTGTTCCAATGTTCTTCCATGATTTATCGCATGGCAATACCATTCCGTACATCTGTTAAAAATCTGAAAGGTTCGTTTTGCTTCCTCAACATCACCGTACACCTTCCAGCATCCCATGCACATAACCCCTTCATCCGGATTTTTCATAAAGCCCTTAACATCCTTTTCGGGGTAACCAAGGAAAAATCCGATTTCATGTGGGAAATCCTTATCATTTTTTAAGTGTTCAATCAGCTGTGCAACACATACGTCGGGATTGGCACAGTTATATCCTTTATTGCAAAGGATCCTTCTTGTCTCCGGACGCATTAAATCCTCTTTTAATTTTTTAAATCTATATAAATAAATCAAAACATACTTATTGGTATATCTTAACGGAATTATTCTGAGTCCTTTTTTTCGTAAAACCTCATTAAGAGCACGCAGATCATTATTAATTGCCTCCCTCGACTCTCCCGAAACCGAAAAAAGACTTCCTGTTTTAAGTCCCGCCAAAGTAGGCGAACAATGTTTAACAACGTAATTGTCTTTCATAAGCACCTCTCAAAACAAATAATACATTTGACTATTATTATTTCTTAGATTTATAAAAGATATGCAAAACTAAAATATATAGTTAGTCTAACCTAACCCAAATGTTTAAAATAAACCACCCATTAATTATTTAGTTCTAATGGATGGAATATTCGAGTTAGTCATAACTAACATTATATAGATATATTTTGTTTTGTCAAGCTATTTTAATTATTAAAAGAGAGAACAAATCCATGCCGCCAGTGCAGAAGCAGCAGGAAATATAACAAGCAGCTTTAACAGCTGGCTTTTAATGTTATATCCGTATTTTCTGTTATTGTATACGCTTCCCACCTCCGGAAAATAATACTGAAAAAACCTGAATTTACAAAGCAGAAAATAGTCAAAGAAAATCATATCGTATATTTTGTAAATGGTAAATATCGTCACAAACCTTAAGAAGAACTGTAGAAATGTATAATCACTTCTAAATCCGTCCCATATGGAAACCACTCCGACTCCGGCTATCATAATAAAACTCATAATCATAAGTATCCATCCGAATACCTTCGCTCCGTAAAACAGTTCTTTATCTTTCGGAATCAAAATTTCCTGAGCTTCCTTAGGCGCAGAAGAAAAAAGCTTCTTTTCCTGAATAAAAGCTACCGCCGATATAAGTACCATGGTTATCGCACCACAAAATATAATTGCCAGAAAAATAGTTAAAAGCATATTATCTCACCTCGTTTTTTAAGTATAGCTCTTTTTAATTTCATGAAATTATTTTTTCTTTTTATCCTTTAGGACAAACGCTCTAAATATATCAGCTCCCATGATTTTAACATTTGCTTCATCTGCTGCCTCTTCAAGTCTTTTAATCTCACCACTTGTGAGCTTTATATCTATAGCCTCTGCCAGATCCTTTACCTGTTCAGGCTTCCTGCATCCGCACATCGGAACTATCCCCTTTGAAGAACAAAATGCCATGGCAACCTGCGGAACCTTTATATCATGTCTTTCAGCGACCCTTATCATTATCTTATATAATCTGTTAAGCTTCTTAACCTTTCTGTTAAATGTGAACTTCATCGGAGACTTCTTTTTAATTCTTGGGTCTACCAAAAGACCTTCCTCCAAAACCGCCCAAGCCCAAAATGCAATATCATTATCCTTACACCACTTAAGAAGTCCGTTATCCTCCCAGTCTCTGCATATGATACTGTAATGATTCTGAACTCCGTAAAGAGGAATACCCACCTCATCAAGTATTTCCTTTGAACGCTTACATTCCTCAAGCGTAAAGTTGGATACACCTATGTATCGGATTTTTCCCTCCTTATACAGTTCGATAATTTCCTCAAGATGTTCCTTTATATCCGTCGGAAGATGAAGCCAGTATATATCTACATAATCTCTTTTAAAATCATCCAGATCCTTTTCCAAGGATTTTCTGACACACCCTTTTTTATAGTGTGTAAAAGGGGTATATTTTGCAGAAATAATTATGTCCTCTGTACCGAATTCCCCTATCATCTTCTGTGCTTTTCCAAAGCCATAATCTCTGGCAAGGTCATAGGTGATAAGTCCCGTTTCCTTTCCCGCCTGCATCGCTTCCTTTATAACATCATCCTCCACATAGCTTCCTCGGACAGCCTTACCGTATAAAGAACCACCCCATGCGTTGGTTCCGATGACAGCCTTGACATATAATTCATCCTTCATCTTCTTCTCTCCTCGTATAATATCTTTTAGATACAATAAATGTACCTTGATAACTTAATTAAATTTATTCAATAGGCTTAGTAAAGCCCATGATATAATTGTTCCTTAGTGTCAATCAGGTAATAGTTCTGTTCTCTCCTGTCGGATCAGAGAATGATCACTTCATAATTAGTCTGTTCCCCTGACATGGAAGTTAGCTTCAGACCAGCTGGCTGTTTGCTTAAGTTCATGGACTGCCTCTTAGCAGTGGGGTTCGCATTAGTCCATCTTAAGCTGGATTCTTATATGCGAGGGTGTCGATGCTCCATGATCATGGGTTTTACCAAGCCTATTGAACACTCAAATCCAACATAGAAAGAAGGTGAAAAAATGAACCCACTTTACGTCGGTATTGATGTTAGTAGT
>CALGGL010000243.1 GCA_937915975.1 uncultured Lachnospiraceae bacterium
TAATTAAAAATAATAACACCTAAAATGTTTGATTGTAAAGTGCTATATATAAAAGTTATAATTGCACAAAAGGTTAGATTGTGCTAACATTCTGATAAACATAATTTTGGAGATGATAAGATGCAGAAATATGACGTAACCGGTATGAGTTGTGCAGCGTGCAGTGCCAGAGTTGAAAAGGCTGTTTCCAAGGTAGAGGGCGTTGACACGGTTGCCGTTAATCTTTTAACCAATTCCATGACCGTTGAGGGCGATGTAAGTGCTGATACTGTTATAAGAGCAGTAGAGGATGCGGGATACGGTGCGAGCTTAAAAGATGCCGGTGATGCAAAAAACAAAACTACAAAAAATTCTGTAAATTCAGGTGATAAATCCGAAGAAAACATAGAATTTAAGAATATAAGAAAGAGGTTTTTCATATCTCTTGGATTTTTGCTTGTACTCCTTTACTTTTCCATGGGGCATATGATGCTTGGATTTCCGCTTCCGGCATTTTTTGACGGAAACCATGTGGCGATGGGACTGTTACAGCTTTTGCTTGCAGCTATTATAATGGTTATCAATCAGAAGTTTTTCATAAGCGGATTCAAGGGCTTCAGACATCTTGCGCCAAATATGGACAGTCTTGTTGCACTTGGTTCGGGAGCTTCGTTTATATACAGTGTGTGCGCGCTTTTTGCCATGACAGATGCAGGTGTGCATGGAGATATGTCAGCGGTTGAGCACTATATGGATGAGTTTTATTTTGAGTCGGCTGCTATGATACTTGTGCTTATTACGCTTGGCAAGATGCTTGAGGCCTACTCAAAGGGAAGAACAACGGATGCTTTAAAGGGGCTTATGAAGCTTGCACCGGATACGGCAACGGTTGTAAGAAACGGAAAGGAAGAAACCGTATCCGTTAATGAGGTTCGTGTGGGAGATACATTTATAGTAAAACCGGGCGAAAAAATACCCGTAGACGGAATTATTATATCAGGAAGTACAAGTATAGACGAGTCTGCACTTACGGGAGAAAGCATACCGGTTGATAAGAAAGAAAATGACGAGGTAAAGACTGCAACTATAAATCTATCAGGCTTTGTTACCTGCAGGGCGACAAAGGTCGGAGAGGATACAACGCTTTCGCAGATAATTAATATGGTGAGTGATGCTGCAGCTACCAAGGCTCCGATTGCCAAAATAGCAGATAAGGTTTCGGGTGTTTTTGTACCGATTGTAATCGGCATCGCTATAGTTACTTATACAGTTTGGACCTTAGCAGGCTATGATGTCGGATTTTCTCTTGCCAGAGCAGTATCTGTTTTGGTTATAAGCTGTCCTTGTGCTCTTGGACTTGCTACTCCGGTTGCGATTATGGTAGGAAGCGGACTTGGCGCAAAAAACGGTATACTGTTTAAAAACGCAACAGCTCTTGAAAATGCCGGAAAGGCAGAGGTTATACTTCTGGATAAAACAGGAACCATAACCAAAGGAAAACCGGTGGTGACAGATGTGATTGCTATGGGAGATAAGGCTTCCCAAGATGATATTCTGATTGAGACCGCTTATGCTGTTGAGAAAAAAAGTGAGCATCCTCTTGCCAAAGCCGTAGTTTCATATTGTGAAGAAAAAGGTATAGGAATATCAGAAAAGGAAGTAACAGAATTTACCAATTTACCGGGAAATGGTTTGACAGGTATAATAAATAATGAAAATGTATATGCCGGAAACAGCAAATTCATATCAAAAAATGTGAAGATAGATGACAAGGTTAAGGATATTACAGAGAAGCTTTCAGGTGAAGGAAAGACTCCTATGCTTTTTGCAAAGGGTGATAAGCTTCTCGGAATAATTGCTGTTGCTGATGTCTTAAAGGATGACAGTATATCAGCCATAAGCGAGCTTAAGGAAATGGGTAAGACTGTGGTTATGATAACCGGAGATAATAAAATCACAGCCGAAGCCATAGGTAAAGAGGCGGGAGTTGATGAGATAGTTTCGGGTGTCCTGCCGGATAAGAAGGCCGAGGTTGTCAAGGAATATATGGAGCAGGGAAAGAAAGTTGTTATGGTTGGAGACGGAATAAACGATGCACCGGCTCTGACACAGGCAGATGTAGGTATAGCGGTAGGTTCCGGAACAGATATAGCTATAGATTCCGCAGATGTGGTTTTGATGAAAAACAATCTGTCTGATGTTACCGCTTCCATTAGGCTTAGCAAGGCAACCATTAAAAATATTCATGAGAATTTATTCTGGGCATTTATATATAATATAATAGGTATTCCGCTTGCGGCGGGAGTGTGGTATCCTATATTTGGATGGCTGCTTAACCCTATGTTCGGTGCGGCTGCCATGAGTCTTTCCAGTGTGTGCGTTGTTACCAATGCATTAAGGCTGAATCTTAAAAAAATAAGAAAATCAAGCTATGACAGCAGCCCTGATGAAGTAAAGGATTACTTGAATAAGGAAAATGACAAAGATAATAATCAATATAAAGAAGATAAAGGAGACAATACTATGCAAAAAACAATTTCAATCGAGGGAATGATGTGCGGACATTGCGAAGCGACTGTTAAGAAGAGTCTTGAAGCTATAGATGGCGTAGAAGAGGCTGTTGCCAGTCATGAGAAAAATGAAGCAGTGGTAACATTATCAAAGGAAGTGTCTGATGATGTGCTTAAAAAGGCTGTTGAGGATAAGGATTATAAGGTAACAGAGATAAAATAAAGAAAAACTGTGTACAAATAAGGCAAAATTATGTTATGATACATTTTAGGATTCGTATAATCTGAATTACTAATATTCTGACATTTTTGAATATACTATACCTATTTTGCCATACTATTTGAGACAGGGGGAAATAACCGTGATAAGCAAATATATAACGGATGATGGAATCTTACATGAAATTGAAGATTATCAGGATGGAATGTGGATTAGTCTTACAGCCCCCACTCAGGAAGAGAGTATGGAGATATCCTCACATTTTGGCATTGACCTTCCGGATATAAGAGCGGCTCTTGATGAGGAAGAGTCCTCACGTGTGGAGATAAATGATGATTATGTGCTTATAATCTTTGATATACCTACGGTAGAGATACGTCATAATCAGGAGGCATATACCACCATACCGCTCGGTATTATATGGACAGATAATTCGATTATAACCATATGTTCTGTAGAAACACCGGTTATAAAGCATTTTATAATTCATAAGCTTAAGGATTTTACTACCAAGAAAAAGGTGAGATTCACATATCAGATACTTTATCGTACGAGTATGCTTTATCAGTCCTATCTTCGTGTCATAGACAGAAAGCGTCTTGAGATGGAAGAAAAAATGGGAGGAGCAACCGAGGATTCGGATATTATTATCCTCCATGAACTTGAATCAAACCTTGTGTATTTTGATACCTCACTTCGTGCAAACCGGATGATTGTGGACAGACTTACAAGATACAGCGGTATTAAGAAGTTCCCGGAAGATCAGGAGCTTTTGGATGATATTATTGTCGAGAATCTGCAGGCGATAGAGATGACTCAGATATACCGTGATATCATAAAGGGTACAAGAGAGCTTATGTCAACGGTTATTGATAATAGGTTAAATAATATAATGAAATATCTTGCGGCCATAACTATAGTAATGGCTATACCGACAATTATCTCCGGTATATACGGCATGAATGTTGCATCCAAATGGATGCCGCTTTCGACAACGCCGTACGGTTTTTATATCATATGCGGAATAATAGTTTTGATATGCATAATAGTACTTTATGCACTTAGGAAAAAGAAGATGTTGTAGAACAGGAAATGGTGATTACATGAAGCAACTGAAATTTAAGTTTGTGGTAGCATCAAGCTTAATATATGGTTTTGGAAGTATACCGAAATCCAATTATATGATAAGGCATCCTGAGATTTATTCGGAGGAGGTATGCTACAGACGTGCAATAAAGATAATGCGTCATATGAAGCTTAAGGCACTCACAAGAACAAAATGCTACGGACTTGAAAATCTCCCTAAGGAAGGCGGATATATAATGTATTCCAATCATCAGGGCAAGTATGATGCCTTGGGAATACTTATAAAGCATAAGAAAACCTGTGCCGTGCTTTGGGAAGCAAAATCCGCTGACAGACTTCTTGCAAGACAAATATGCGGTTTGCTGCGTGCACAGACAATTGAATTTGACAATCCGAGACAGCAAATAAAGGTGCTTAACAGTATTGCTGAGGAGGTTTCGGAGGGAAGAAGATATCTGATATTCCCTGAGGGCGGATATACAACAAATAAGAATAATCTCCAGGAATTCAAGCATGGATGTTTTGCGTGCTCTTTAAAGTCAAAGGCACCGATAATACCTGTTGCCATATATGATTCATGGAAATCCATGGATATAAATACCATAAGACCGGTTACTACCCAGGTTCACTTCTTAGAACCGATTTACTATGAAGAGTACGGTCATATGAAGAAAAAAGAGATAAGTGATATGGTAAAGGGACTTATCCGGCAAAGAATGGAAGATATTAAGAGCGGAGAATTTAAGAAAAGACTTAAAGAAGAAAAAAATAATAAATGTGAAGCAAAGGGAGCGTAAGAATTGTTCTTACGCTCTTTTTAAATACTAAATAAAAACCATAATTTCATATATGCAATAACAGGAGAAATGCGTATAAGCACATTAAGATGAAGATTTTTGTAAAGGCGTGTGCTTTCGTATTGATCCCTTTCGTCTACACCAACGACATATACCGGTACATTAAACTTATATGCTGTTTCACAAAACTCACTAAAAGCAGCATTATCCGTTCCGAGGGTTCCTGAATGATAGGTTTCAAGGAGTATGGCTTTGATTTTGCTTTTATCAATATCAGGATAAACCTGTCCGGGAACAGCTTTAAGATATAATATCGGTGCATTATCCGAAAGCTTTATGTCTTTAATTGATGACTTGTCGGTAAAGTCGTCAAAAACTGCCTTTAATGTGTCTGAGGATAATTCTATATCATAAAGCTTATCCGAATACGACATATGAGGTAACAGACAAAGACAATCCTTAATTTCAGAATCGTATGCTGTATATACTCCGGGAGTTTTTTTCTCCCTGATATAATTGACGGCAAGTGAAAAATTATTAAGACCGTTTGCCTTTTTATCTGTCAAAATATAATTGCTTGAAACGAATATTATCGGAATCGCTGTATCATTAAAGGCGAGTGCAGCGGCTGAGGCTGAGTATTGGAGTGTATCGGTTCCGTGAGTAACGATTATGCCGTCATATATTTCATCTTTCTTTCTTGATGCCTGTTTAATGGAATCAAGAAGCTTATTTATATGGCAACCGCTTAAATTCTCGCTAAGTATGGTATATGGATTAGCGGTATCAAAAACGGTTTCACGTGAAATATCCGGGTTTGATTCCTTGTACAATTCAATAATCTGATATTTATTATCTCCGGAGGCGGTTGCTATATATTCGCCGTTTAATTCGGAGCCGATGGTTCCGCCGGTTAAAATAACCAATATTTTAAGCATATTTTTTACTCCCGTATAACAAACAATATTAATACATTTAATTATATATATTTTAGACATTAATTCAACATAATAAAATTTGTTTTTGTAAAGTTTCAAGGATAATGTTGAAACTTTGCATTAATCGTTATAATATATTGATATATGATATTTTGTAAAAGGATGAATTATAGGTTTTTCTGTATGCGGAGGATAAAATATATGAGAAAAAAAATGGGGGCAATTTTACTTGCACTTATGCTGAGGCTTGCTTTGTTTGGCTGCAGTGATGATAATTACGGAGATCCTAAAACTACAAAAAGAAAATTTGCCAATCACTATTCCGATACCGGCAGAATGAGGGACAGTTATGAGGAAAATTATAATAATTATTTGATTACATCCGGGGAAGCAAGCGGAATTCTGATGGTATATATGGTTGGCTCAAATCTTGAATCCGAGGGCGGACTTGCAAGTCTCGATATTGAAGAGATGCAAAACAGCGGTTTTAATAATGAAAACCTAAAGGTTATAATCTGTACGGGCGGTTCAAACTATTGGTGGAATGATGATATTTCCAAGGATGAGGTTGCGGTATATGAAGTTAATTCCGGAACGGAAGCTATAAGTAAGCTTACTGTATTAGGTCAGGACAATATGGCCGAACCGGATACATTAACAGCTTTTTTGGATTATGTCTATGATAATTATGAGGCTAATTATTACAGCCTCGTTCTTTGGAATCACGGCGGCGGAGCAGTTCTTGGCTATGGCGGAGACGAAAGATATGATTACGACTCACTGTCTATGTCAGAGATGGATGAGGCATTTTCTTCTTCACATTTTATAGCTGACGGTAAGAAATTTGAATGGGTAGGATTCGATGCATGTCTTATGGGTATGATAGAAGTAGCTGAGTTGTTTGAGCCTTATTCAAATTATCTTATAGCTTCGGAGGAACTGATACCGGGAGACGGTTGGGATTATACCTGTCTAAGCAGAATATCCGAGGAAAGCGGATTTTTGGGTGATTCGGCAGGTCAGATTATAATCGATACATATGCTGAATATTATGACAATTATATATGGTGTAAGCCGGAGTATACTCTTTCGTGCCTTGATTTATCAAAGACCGAACAGGTTATGACGGATTTTAATGCCCTTATAGCCGTAACTGAGGATGATTTATTAAACGGAGATTATTCCAATATAGCGAGAAGACGCGGGAATACCAAAGCCTTTGGTATAATAGATGAAGATCTTTGTTATGACACGGTAGATGTATATAATCTTGCGGAAAATATGGCAGAAGCACATCCCGGTGAAGCTTCTTTACTTCAGAGCTCGCTTTCAGAAATGGTTGTTTATGAAAAGGCAAATGTACCTAATGCTCATGGTGTTGCGGTTTATTTTCCGTATAATAATAAGCTGTATGCCGAAACCTGGGTAGATGAGTACAGTATGATAGGGTTTAGCGATACATATATGAGATTTGTCAGAAATTTCGTTGAAACTTTCTATGATGCTCCGCTTACCGATTGGGAGCTTGCCAGTGAAGACGCGGTGGTGGATTATGAAGAATCAACTGCCGAATCTGTGGGTAATATAGGAAGTCTCGGCAAT
>CALGGL010000244.1 GCA_937915975.1 uncultured Lachnospiraceae bacterium
GGCGACCACCGAGATCTACACTCTTTCCCTACACGACGCTCTTCCGATCTTGGTTCGCCTTCATATAAATCATTATCCACCGTTACAGTATTACCGTCAAAACGCGGATAGAATATCTCATCAACAAATCCGGAATTATTTAAATCCGCTATACCGCCCATATAATACGGTTCATATAAACCGTTCAGATCTCCGTCTATATTTCTTATACTGATAATTCCCTTTGCGGATTGTTCACCTTTTTCTTCATAGTCTTCCTTTAAGGCTTCTGCTTCGGGACTAAGCTCATTATAATCGATTTCATTTTCATCTGCTTCAAAATATCTTATACTTGTCCAATAATTTGCATAAGGATTATAGTCCTCACCGACAAAATGCTTAAGATATATCATATTGAAGGAGTAAGGTGTGACCTTAATCATAAGATCCGTCTGATAATCAAGACGAATCGTCGATACATCTCCGAGCTTTCCGCTGTTCATACCGCCTGTATCCCTGCTGTAACGCGAGAAGCCTTCCCAACCATCCATAAGAAGCGTGCTCACGGCAGCCATGGTCAGTTCCTTATATTTATTCTGCTTATATCCGACATTAAAGGAATCCTTCGGTCGAAACGAGCTTACAAGCGATACAATTACCGAAACAAATAAAAAGACTATAAGTGATGCCTGAGTAAGAGCCTTTATATCGTACTTATAGAAAAGCTCTCTTTTTTTCTTTCCTCTAACCTCGTACTTGGAATTATTTCTCTTTATGGCTACCTGAGGACTGTAATGTCTGCTTACCTTTATAACATACGCAAGAGATATACCCACAAGAAGCATAAGTGCATATAAGAAATCCGGCTCAAGTGTCATATAAAGCGGAATAACATTAAAAAACATCACAATAAACATAGCCGTTGCATATTGCATTCTTCTGGAAATATATACATTTAAAAGTATATCAAGCACGATTCCTATAAAAAGAGAAACCAAGGTTATGGTAACATATCTGTTTTCAATCTGCTCATTATAAAGTCTTTGTATATCCACATCAAAATACTGTGCAGCTCTGTCCACAGATATATTCACTATCGCATAAAATCCACTGTTTATATAAATTCTGAAAACATATACCAAGGCAGCGAACAGCGAAAACATAAGAAAATAACCTACATTTTCCGTAAGAAGACGATAGTAAAGCAAGGAACAAAGCATTGCAAAAGCGAATATAACCAAATGACAAAGTATAACATTATATTCGGCATCGATGGCAGACAAATAAAAGCCTATCGTTCCCATAGAAAGAAGATACACTATGAATCCCTTAAGAAAAAGTGTAAGTATACGTTTTTCTTTCTGTTCAAAGAAATCGTCACAAAGCATTACACCTTCGCAAAGCTCTATTAAATTATTATCCTCCTTACTTTTCTTTGCCATTAACCATTTTCCTTTATATTCAAAAATACTCTTACACCGTCCGACGTAATATGAAGATAAGATTTTATCTCCGGATTAACCGACGCCATATGCTCTGCTGCTTCATTCATATCATTATATGTTTTTTCATAAAACATTTTTGAAAATGTATCATCAAGATCTGATTTGTAATCAATCCTTGTTGTCTCATATTCATATCTGCCTGTACTCCAGTACATAAGTCTTACCGTTGTACCGTCATTAACTATCTGGTTTATAAGCGTATATGCAGATGAAAGAATCATATTGAGCTGTTCATTACTGTTTTTTACAAGCTCGACCAATGCAACCAACTGTCTGTCGGACATACTTGCCCTGTCCTTAACCATAAGGATATCTCTTTTTGCCGAAAGCTTCCAATGTATACTCATAAGCTTGTCACCCGGTATATATTCCCTTATTTCCTGGACATCCGAAAAATCATTTCCTTTTTTTGAGCTTTCCTCGCTCTCAAGAGATCCTTGTTCAAGTGCAGTTCTGTCATAGCTGTATTCTCCTATTATCTCAGGCAAAACCGTCACATCCGCATCTGCAAATATTTTCTTTTTTAATCTTATAAAGCTCATTAAATCCTTTATATAAATTTTATCAACCGATACATTTATAATTCCCGGAAGTGAGGGTATGACGGGAAGCTCGATTTGGCTGCCCTTCCTCATATGAACAGGCATGGATATCCTGTGTCTTCCGCTTGTTTCAAAAAGGGTGTTCTTTATCTCAATATTGATTATGGTATCAAGTGAAACAAGAAATGACGGATTGGTTATTTTGATAAAAAAATAAACTCTGTCATTTTGTCTTCCGTATTCACTGCCTGCACTGTTTATGGCAGGTTCAACAGTAACATCAATGTATTTTCTTATAACCACTGCCATAAGAACAGACAAAAAAGGAGCCACAACCATAATCACCATAAGCATAAAGTAAAAATGACTGTGAAGGAAGTAATACATAAGGCCATTTATCAATAATAAAATTCCATATATAACCAATCGCACTATACTTTCCATAAATCCCTGTCCTATAACTGATTTCCCGATAACGATATACCATAAAATAAATCTTAATTTCTCGGTGCCGCTATGCTGTTTAGCAAAAGCCTCATAGCCTGCTCCATATTAAGTCCCTGTGCCTTACCCTTTGCACTAAGCTTAACTCTGTGTCCGAGTGTATCCTTTGTTACACTTTGGACATCCTTTGCCGTTACAAAATCTCTTCCCTCAAGCACTGCCATAGCCTTAGCCATTCTAAGCATCGCTATGGTTCCTCTCGGACTTGCACCCATGGCAAACATATCATTATTTCTGGTTGCCTCAACTATATTAACTATATACTCATATATTTCATCACGAACATACATATCATTTGCATTTTTTCTGAGTTCTATAAGCTCATCCACGGTTATTATTTCCTTAACCTTATCAATAGGATGAGATGAGTTTCCTTTAAGAATCTTCACTGCATCCTCATGCGCCGGATATCCCATGGAAAGACATACCATAAATCTGTCAAGCTGCGACTCCGGAAGCATCTGTGTTCCCGATGAGCCATACGGATTTTCCGTAGCTATTACTATAAACGGATCAGGAAGCTTTCTTGTGACACCGTCCACCGTTGCCGTCTGCTCCTCCATAACCTCGAGGAGCGCCGACTGTGTCTTTGGAGATGTTCTGTTAATCTCATCTGCAAGAAACAGATTACAGAATACCGAACCCTCTCTGTATTCAAAATCCTTTGTCTGTGAATTATACATAGAAAAACCAAGTATATCACTCGGAAGTACATCCGGTGTAAACTGAACTCTCTTATAATTAAGAGACATACTCTTTGCAAAGGTGGTTGCAAGAGTAGTTTTACCTACTCCGGGAATATCCTCCATAAGTATATGTCCGCCTGCAATTACCGCAGCCAGCACCTTGCTTACGACATCCTCCTTACCCTTTATAACTGTATTTACCTCGTCACAAACCGCCTGAAGCTTTTCGTTCATACACATTTCCTTTCTTCTATGTTTTACTTTACTACTCCTGATTCTCTTGCGCAGTCAGCCACAGCCTGTGCAACCGCCTTGGCAACTTCCTTATTGAAAGCATCAGGTATGATGTATTCTTCGTTTAACTCATCGTCCTTTACGATTGAGGCGATGGCTTTTGCAGCGGCAACCTTCATATCCTCTGTTATGTCTGTTGCACGTGCATCAAGCGCTCCTCTGAATATACCCGGAGATACAAGTACATTATTTATCTGGTTAGGGAAGTCTGAACGACCTGTTGCTATTATTCTTGCTCCGCCCTTCTTAGCCTCATCCGGCATAATTTCCGGTGTAGGATTGGCCATAGCAAATACCATTGCATCATCTGCCATGGATGCAACCATCTCAGGTGTAACGATTCCCGGTGCGGATACACCTATAAATACATCCTTACCCTTCATCACATCTGCAAGACTTCCTCTTTCTCTATTCTTATTGGTTATCTCTGCCATCTCAGCCTGTGCGGGATTCATATGCGGCTCACCCGGGCAAAGCGCTCCCTTGCTGTTAACAAGTACAACATTACCGATTCCGAATCTCATAAGTAATTTACAGATTGATATTCCTGCTGCACCTGCACCACTTATGACAGCACTTATATCCTCCATCTTCTTACCGACAATCTTTAAAGCATTGATAAGTCCCGCACATACAACAACCGCAGTTCCGTGCTGGTCATCATGAAATACAGGTATGTCAAGCTCCTCCTTAAGTCTTTTTTCTATCTCAAAGCATCTCGGTGCCGCTATGTCCTCAAGATTAATACCTCCAAATACAGGTGCCAATCTCTTAACCGTTTCAACTATCTCATCTACATCCTTTGTATCAAGACAGATTGGAAATGCATCCACATTTCCGAAAGTCTTAAACAATATCGACTTTCCTTCCATAACAGGTATGGCAGCCTCAGGTCCTATATCTCCCAGTCCAAGTACTGCGGTTCCGTCTGATACTACTGCTACGAGATTGGACTTATTGGTATATTTATATACATCCATTTTGTTATCTCTAATCTTTCGACAAGGCTCCGCAACTCCCGGTGTATATGCTGTACTAAGGTCATCCTTTGTCTTTACATCAACCTTTGAGATAACCTCTATCTTTCCATGATTTTCCTCGTGCATCTTTAAGCTTAACTCATTGTAATCCATTTTCTTTTCTCCTTCTTAATAATCAAATATTGACATCTGAACACCCAGAGTCTTGTTTTTATATTCACGCATATAACGCGTTAATTCTTCCTGATCGTAAACTATGCCGTTTTCTTCACAGGTAGTCTTCAAAAGCTTTGTCAAAGCCATACTGTTTTGACTCGGAACCTCATAGGAATTACCGAATGTTCCGATATACTTATCCTTAAGTCCGGGGAAATGTTTATCAAGCTGTTCATAGAAGTATTCCCTGTTTCCTTCCCTAAGCGTAAGTCCCATTCCATGCATATACACTATTCCGTAAACACCCGCCTTTACACAATAATCAAGAAGCCCCTTAAGGTTTTCCTCTGTATCATTTATGAAAGGAAGAAACGGTGTTATCCATACTATCGTAGGTATACCTCTTTTTTTCATTTCCATAAGCACATTGAAGCGTTCACTTGTCACGGCAACATTAGGCTCAAGCTTCTTGCACAGCTCATCATCATAGGTCGTAAGTGTCATGGCAACTATACATTTTGTTTTTCTGTTTATCTTTTCAAGTATGTCTATATCTCTCAGAATCAGGTCTGATTTGGTCTGTATTACAACTCCGAAATCAAATCTCTCTATCTGATTCAGGCATCTCCTTGTCAGTTGAAGTTCATTTTCAATCGGTATATACGGGTCACTCATGGAGCCTGTGACTATCATAGTTTTATTTCGTTTTCGCTTAAGCGTATGCTCAAGTATATCATCTGCTCTCGCCTTTATCTCGACATCCTCGAAATCATGTGTCATCCTGTAACACTTGCTTCTCGAATCGCAGTATATACAGCCATGAGTGCATCCACGATATATGTTCATCCCGCTTTGAGGGGATAAAACCGCTTTTACCTCTTTATAGTGCATATGGTTTTCTCCTTTGTATTATATAAAATCAAAGCTTACCTGTTCATAGGAAAGATCCTGATATTCCATTTCCTCCTGGTCAACCTTGCTTGTATAATTTGTTACAACCGTAAGCTGCTTACCCTTTGACATCTGTTGTCCGAGTATGTAATTAACATCAAATCTTCCGGTTATTGCAGGTGTAACTCCACGCGCCGGAACAATCAGCTGTACATGATTTGCCTTCAAAAGTTCAAATATCGGCTCCCAAATATATACATCCTTTGCAGCTCCGAACGGATTATCTATAAATATTGTCTTGGTTGTTATCTCATCATTTCTTGTCTGATACATTCCCGAAATGTAATTAATAATCGAAACAAGAAACTGTATGTATATACCCTGTGACTGTCCTGTACTTCCGACAGCCTCCTCATATTTAAGATAACGGCTTTGCTCTCTTATTCTTTCACGCTTATAAAGGGTGAGCTTTATGGCATTCATATCGGTAACTATTACACCAAATAATTTTTTAAGCGTAAGGCTTCCGCGTATAAATTTCATTCTGTCCTTATCATTTTCATATCCATCTGCAGCAGCCACTATCTTGTCTATATAATCTGACATTTTCTGCTTTAAAAATTCATCCTTCACATAAGGTATGCTTAGGTCTACCACCTGTATAGCCTCACCCTCGGAAATAATTCTCGAAAGCTTAGGAAGCTTGTCCAATTCCGTTCTTACATCAAGACATCTCTGCAAGCATTGCTCCTCAAAGTTTTCCTTGATTGTTTCCATATCTGTAAGACTCTTTTCCACCCTGTCTCTTTCAAGCCTTATATATTCAATTGTAGAATTAAGATTAGCACTAAGCTCCTTTGCAAGGGCAAAAGACGACGGAATGGTAACATCATCTCTTATAGTAGTCGAAAGCTCATACATATTCATCTGGTCAAGTGCCGAGGATGTATTGCCCTTAAATCTTAAAAGTTCATTTTTTGCCTTTTCAAGCTTCTTGTTACTCCTGTCATAATTAATAAGTGTGTCCTCAAATATTTCTCTAAGCTTTTCCTTATCCTCGGTAACAACCGCCGCATCCGAAAGACTTATATCATTGGTGGTTATGATTCGCTTAACATCCTTATAAAGCTCAAGCATAAATCCCTGTTCTTTTGCATAACGCTTATACTCGGCTTCGCTTTCCTTAGCTTCCTTATCAAGTCTTGCAAGAAGCTTCTCACCATCCGCAAGAATTGCTGTTATCTCCGATAAGGTTGCATCCTCTTCCTCAAAATGTCCGAAAGCCGCCTCGATATTTCCTATAGCATAATCTATGCTTCCGGAAAGTCTGTCAGCCTCGGAATTTTTATTTTTATATGCCTCCTCATAGCCCTTCATCTGATAGTCAAGCTCGTCTATGCTTCTTCTTATTGTTTCAAGAGTGCCCTCGTCTATTAAGAAAAGCTCCCCTCTCTCATTCATCCTTCTTAACTCGTCAAATGATGTACCTCGTTTTTTAATTATATTTGTAAGTCTGTCCATGGAAACCTTAAGGGTATCCATGAGAAGCTGCTTATCCTCTATAGCTTTCTTTTCATCATCAAAGGAAAGCTTCATAGCGGTGAACTTTGTTACAAGCTCCTCCTCATCTATATCAAGCTCCTCATATTCCTTTTCAGGATTATAATAGCTCCTGTAATTATTATTCCAGTCGTTTAAGATATCGTTTATCTGTTTTTCACAGGAATTCAGGTTTGACTCAAGCAGTGATACATCTACCTTTCTGCTACCGTCATCAGCAGTGAGTCTGTTTAATTCATCTCTTAATCTCTCCGCCTTTTCCTTGCTCTTTTTGGAAAGCTTTTCCTGACTCTCTATTATCTCATCAAGCTTCTTAACGGTATAGAGCCTGTTGCTGTCCGACAAAAGCTCTTCATAATATATCTGTTTATCCTCTTTTTCCTTGTGAAGCTTCTTAAGCTCATTTTCATAGGTCTTGATATTATCCTTACAGTTTGCTATATTTGCGGTTATTTCCTTAAGGTCTTTTTCTGTCTCCTTAAGTCTTTCCTCATCCTGCAAAAGATTGCTGTTTTCTATCTTAACCACAAAGGCTCTGTCCTCACGGTATGCGCAAAGAAGCTTTTCCTTCATCTCACAGGAAAGCTTAAGCTCCTTTGCTCTTTCCTCTTCCTTCGCGATAAGCTTATCCTTGCTATCCTCCGATAAGAAAAACTCCTTACCGGCACATACGGCAAGCATACTTTCTCCTATATAAAATGCCTTCTCCTCACCCTGCTTCATATCATATAAAAGAACCGCCTCACCGTCAGTATCTATATTGGAAATGTTTTGGTCCTCGGACAGGATATCAAAATCTTCAACCACTATTCCGTAAGGTAAAAGCGGATTTTCCAAAAGAAGCTTTTCCTTCTTTTCACTACTCAGTGCGGAAATGTAATCCATACCGAACATGGCGGTTATTCCATGTCTTGTTTCTATATAGTCAAGAACCTTTTTAACCGCTTTTGACGGAGCTATAAGAAGACCTTCCTTAAGTCTGTTTATCTTCTTATCACTTCTTTTTATATCGTGTCTGATATCTGCCATTTCAAGAATTTCATTTGTTATTCTTTCCGATATGACATTTGACAGATTATTTATCCCGGATACCCCGTAAACGGATTTTATATTGTCGAGCTTGGTCAATGCCTCCTTATACTCTTCCTCACGATTTTTAATCTCGGCTATTACGCCTTTAAGATTTGCTTCCTTTTGCTCATACTCATAAAGTCTTCCCTTTTCTTCACGAAGTCCGGTTGTGAATTTTTCGTCATCTTCGGAAATCTTTGCGAGTCTTTCCTTAACCTTT
>CALGGL010000245.1 GCA_937915975.1 uncultured Lachnospiraceae bacterium
GCTCTTCCGATCTCACCGCCCCAGTTGCCGATGTACTTTCCGTAGAGGTCAACTGCCTGCTGCTGGGTCATATGGTATTTGAGCATAAGCTTTCCTGCCTTAAGGTACATGGCCTTGGTAAGTCCGTAAAGTCCAACCTTGGCAGTTGCATTTAAAAGAGCCTTAACATCCTCGGCCTGCTTATGAGGCATACCGGTTTCTTCCTCCAAAGCACTACCGATAAAATCATCTATGCGGATAGGCACATGCTTTAAATTCTTATATGGAGAATTCTCCGAAGTGTATTCCTTTATAAATTTATCATTTTTATACATCTTAACACTGTCAGCGTTTGTGAAAATGTATATATCGCCCATATTTCCGCCCGGATGCTCACCTATATCCATGGTTGAGCTAACCTCAAGTACCGGTGTATCATCCTGCTGACTTGCATAAACCGCCGATGCAAGCTTTGGATTACGAAACATATCCATAACACCATGATAGCAGATTCTGTCGCCGCTTCCGAAATCCTTATGGGTATTATAATCAAACATACACCATCCGAAGCTTCCTGTTATATCCTCCTGACCTGCTACCTCATCAAGAACATTTGCATGTCTTAATGCATGCTCAAGTCTGTGCTCCTCCCAGTCGAACGGCTTTGTCGGATACATATGTCCGTTATACTCACTTATAAGATAAGGCTTGCTCATATCGGAGGTTACATCCTTCTTTGCATCACAACCCTTGTGCTTGCCATCATGCAAGAAATCGTTGTAGGTAAATACATCCTCCTGGAAGATTCCCTTCTTGTAGCAGCGTACACCGCCTGTCTGTCTGGTTGGATCGAGCTTATGAGCCTCCTCATTGGTTCTTGCATAAAACTCCTCGTCATCCTTTGACTCATTTATTCTTACACCCCAGATAATGATTGAGGTATGATTTCTGTACTGCTTAA
This sequence comes from uncultured Lachnospiraceae bacterium, assembly GCA_937915975.1. Classification (GTDB taxonomy): domain Bacteria; phylum Bacillota; class Clostridia; order Lachnospirales; family Lachnospiraceae; genus Coprococcus_C. Next base: position 941 of record CALGGL010000245.1, read on the forward strand.
TCATGTCCTTTACATTTTCCACAGCCTGATTCTTCCACTCTTCATCTCCTATATGCTGCCAGCCCGGGAACTCCGTAAACACCATGAGTCCTATCTCATCGCATCTGTCAAGGAAATAATGTGACTGCGGATAATGTGAGGTACGAACCGCATTTACTCCAAGCTCATTCTTAAGAATATCAGCATCATTTACCTGCATGGACTTAGGCATCGCATATCCTACATAAGGATAGCACTGATGTCTGTTAAGTCCTCTTATCTTTATCTTTCTGCCGTTTAAATAAAATCCGTCATTCTTAAATATCGCCTTTCTGTACCCAAAGGTTACAAGCTTTTCATCTATTACTTCACCATTTTCGATAAGCTCTGTCTTAAGCTCATAAAGCGCCGGATTATTTATATCCCAAAGGCAAACCTCACCGGTCTGGTAAGCTGTTTCTTCTACATTTTCTATATCAGTTATTATGAGCTCACCGACTTCCTTAAATTCTGTCTCACCCTTTTTTCTGATGTACTGCTTAAGCCTTTGTCCTGCCTTTGCATTTACAATTGTATAATCTGAACAAACTGCTGATTTCTTGGTTATATCTGCTGCAAGCTCCTCTGAATAACTTGGTGTAGCAATCTTAGTTGTGACAAATATATCCTCTATATAACTATTATTCTTTATATCAATATATACATCTCTGTAGATGCCGCCATAGGTCATATAATCAACCACATATCCAAACGGAGGTACATTTAAGGTTTCATTGCTGTCAACCTTTACCACAAGCTTATTGGTCTTACCATATATAAGCTCCTTACTTATATCCAGTGTAAATGCTGTATATCCGCAGCTGTGCTTTCCTATCTCCTTACCGTTAAGATAAACCGTACTCTCATGTGCCGCACCGTCTATGGTAAGTAAAACTGTTTTTCCTTCCCATGACTTATCTGCCTCAAGCTCCTTTACATATCCGCTTACCATCTGATAAATGTGCTCATCAAAATAATGAAACGGTGTCTCCTTGCAGGTATGTGGAAGACGTACTGTCTCAAGCTTTGATACGTCATAATCCTCTGCAAGCAGGTCCTCGTTAAAATCACCGGTAAATTTCCAATCATCATTGATAAAAATTCTTGACATTCTGTAAACCTCCTATTTTTTTTGATATTATTCCTTGTAATTCATTGTAGTTGCTTTTATTTTTCTATACCCTTCATAATAATATCCACAACCTCATTTAATGCATCCTGATAGGTTATCTTATTTTTAAGTAACACATCCCGATTGTAAAACTGCTCCCATGATGCCTCAAGCATCATCTTAACTATGCTTATATTTACCTGTCTTATGCTTCCTTCTTTAATTCCTCTTTCGATCAGCTCTATCGTGCTTTCCCATCCGGTTTCAAGCCTATGTGCCACGTGCCTGTATATATTTGGATATTTATCTCTAAGCTGATATAAGTTTTCGTAATTTACATCCTTATACCCATCCGGCATAACCGTCAGCACCGCTCTTAGTTTATCTACGGTTCCCAGCGACATATCCCTAAGAATTCTCTCCTCGCCCTCCTTTGCCGCATCAAATAAATAATCAACTGCTGCAAGCGAAAGCTCTTCCTTATCCTTAAAGATTGTATAAATGGTTTTTTTGCTCATCGAAAGCTCTTTTGCAATATCGTCCATGGTAAACTTCAGCCCTTTTTGGTTAAATGCCTTTATCGCGGCCTCCAAAACAGCCTCTCTTACCTCCATAACCTCTATCACCTCAATTCTTTTGGGAATTCTTCTTTATGTGTTATTATTAATACGCCTTCGGAAACTAATTTTATTTTTTCAGTTTCCTCAATTGTAACATCTATATGGTTGTAGCACAAGAAACTAATTTCACAAAAAAAGTTTCCAATCGTTGTACATTTTGACGAAGAAATTTAATTTTAGGAATAAAAATTTGTTTTATTGTACAAATGTCAGCCATAAAACGAGATAAGGGACAGGCAATTGCCTGTCCCTTATCTCGTTTTGAAAACACAATACAATTTAGGTTATTTTAGAAGTTTCCACCGTTCCAGCCCCAATCCTTTGTGCCTATGTAAGAAACATACACATTTCTTGCCGGTATATCCAGCTCTTCCTCAAATATATTGCATATCGCAGCTGTAAGTCTGTCATACGCATCCGAAGAAGCATTTCCGAAAATTCTCACTGCAACATAAGCTCCCTTTTCAAGCTTATTTCCCGCCATGTATAAGCTATACTCATCCTCAAATCCAACCATTAGAAAGCTTTCAGGCTTTCCGATGATGGATATCTCTTTTCCCAATCTTGATTTGATAATCTCTCTTTTTTCTTCTGATACCTTAAGTGTTATTTTCGAATCAATAAATGGCATAGTATTGCCCTCCTTTTTGTTTGAATACTTTTTTATTATATATATTTTTGATATTTTTTTCAATATATAAGAACC
>CALGGL010000246.1 GCA_937915975.1 uncultured Lachnospiraceae bacterium
TTAAGAATTATAGCAGCGGAATTTACATAAACAGCCATCTTAATCTCGGTAAAAAGCGCCTGCTTTTCTACGGCTCTTATCTTCTTTTCAAGACCTTCCATATAACGGTCTTCGGCATTATTTGAGCGTAAATCTCTTACTGATTCAAGGCACTCCTGTATGCCGTCCTCCATGGCAAGCTTAACGGCAGAGTTCTTTCTTACTGCATTTTTTTCAGCTCCCGAAGTGGAGATAATTATGATAAATGCAACCGGTATAACCCAAAAGCTTGCAAGCACCATCCTCCAGTCAAAGAATGCAAATAAACTTATGCCTATAAGACTTGTTGATATAACCGCACCTATAAGCTCCGGAATCCAGTGGCTGGAAGCCGTTTCAATCTGCGCACAATCACCCATTATATTGGTAGTCAAATCCGTAAGATTTTTCTTTCCGAAAAAAGAAAGAGGTAATTTTCTTAAAGTCTCCGCGATGGTGGTTCTCCTGACACCGCTTTCCTTATAGGTCGATAAAAATGTTGCGTTATACTGTATGTAGTTGGTTATCGCAACAAGTATAAGAATAAGCAGGCTTCCCGCAACATATATTCCGATTCTTGATTTTGTCAGGTTATCCTCAAGCAAGTCCTTTATTAAAAGATATAAAATAGTTGCCGGCATCATAAGCACGATATTGGTTATCGTCACACTTATGCACGCCTTAATCATATCTATAGCACCTTCTTGGGAAAGTGCATATTTATGCTTTAATTTTTCTATCATTACTATGCACCTACCTTCCATTCTATTGATTTGGTATATTCATCAAAAAGCTTTTTGTAAAGTCCGTTTTGATTCATAAGCTCCTCGTGATTGCCTGACTCAACTAAGCTTCCCTTATCAAGCACGTATATCCTGTCAGCATTCATGACGGTACTCATCCTGTGAGCAATCATTATAAGTGTCTTATCCTTAGCAAGCTCATCAAATGCAGCCTGAACCTTTGCTTCATTGTCAGGGTCTGCAAATGCAGTCGCTTCATCAAGAATCAAAATCTGCGCATCCTTAAGCACGGCTCTTGCTATGGTTATTCTTTGCTGCTCACCACCCGAAAGGTAGGTTCCCTTTTCACCTATCACAGTATGTATGCCCTCCGGAAGCTTGTCGATTATATCCATACATTGTGCTTTTTTAAGTGCCTCCAAAACCTCTTCTTCCGAAGCATCAGGCTTAGCCATTCTTACATTATCCAGGATAGAAGTCTTAATCAATCTGCTGTCCTGAAATACGAAGGAAACTCTGTCCATAAGACTCTTCTGCGGTACCTTTCTTATATCAGTATCGCCTATCAGTATCTCTCCATCCGTTACATCAAAAAATCTTGCAATAAGCTCTGCTATAGTGGTTTTACCCGAGCCGGATGGTCCGACAAACGCAACGTGCTCCCCTTGTTTTATCTTTAACGATACATTGCTTACGGCATCTCTTGTGGCATCCTTATATCTGTAGCTTATATTTTTTAATTCAATGGAATTATCCTTAGGTACATTTTGACTTTCACTTTCACTAAGCGGCTCGATAGCCATAACCGACTCAACCCTCTTCATGGCATCCACAAGAGTCATCTCCGCCTCTCCCGAGTATGCTACCTTGGTAAGCGCAACCGTGATAAGCGGGGTAACAATGATGTAGTACATTATATTTAAAATATCTGTCTGAGACGTACCGTCCTTTGTTACCAAAAATGCCGCAAATACTATAAATGCAAATATCGCATTTATACAAGTCATAAATCCTATCATCGGCTTGCGAAGCATCAGTGTATAGTCCGTGGTCCATTTACCGTAATTATCTATGGAAGCTTTGAAGCGCTTAAAGGAATAAACTGTCTGTCCGAAGGTTTTTACAACCGGGATTCCTCTTACGTATTCCGTTGCCTCACCGCTCATTTCAGCCAGCGCATTCTGATACTCTGTCATCTTTTCCTGCATGCCCTTACCCATCATGGACATCATACAGACAAAGCCGATAAGAGCAGGTATCAGACATATGATTCCTATCTTCCAATTAAATGCAAATATAAGCACCATAAGTCCGACAGGCGTTACGGCTGCCACCACTTTATCCGGCACATTGTGCGCTATAAAGGTCTCGGTTGCAGCGGTGGAATCATTGACTATACGACGTATCTTACCTGTTCCTTCTTCATCAAACACACCTAAAGGAAGTGTAATAATTCTCCTCATCAGCCTGCTTCTCATATTTGCCTGAACGCGAAAGGCGGCTATATGAGTACAAAACAATGCCGCAATATAAACAAACAAAGAGAGCACAGTTAATATTACAGCCTGCCATGCATAAGCTTTAATCTTCGAAAGCTCCTCTCCGTTTACTGCAATTTTAATAATCTTCCACAAATCATAAAACGGAATTAATGATAAGACAGCACTTACCGCAGCGATTAGTTTACCAAGAGTGATAAGATTTTTATAGCTGCCTGCGTAATCGTTAATCAGCTTCATGTGGTCGAATTTTTCGGTCTTTTCCTTTTCCAATTTGAATCCTCCTTATATATTATTTAAATTAACTTTTTTGTATAAGCTTGTGAAAGAAACTCATAGGTTTTCACATTTAACTTATATATAGTATTTATTAGTTAGGTTAGTTTAATCTAACCGCAATTAGATATTTTACCACATCCAGTTAAAAATTTCCATAAAAAATGTTAACACACCCAAAAGGGCGTGTTAACATTTTTCGGAACGAAATTTTTAATTTTAGCACATTTTTCGGAACGAAAAAGTATATTTTTTTGGAATATTACAAATTAAAATTATCCCACCTACTTCATCAAACGTCTTCTAAGTGTCAGATAAAGTGCTGCTAACGCAGAACCAATCATAAGAATTACAATTACACCCATATTCATCTTATCTCCGGTTGCCGGAGCTTTTGGTGTATCTGCCTTTGGCGTTTCCACCTTTGCAGGTTCTGTCTTTTTCGTCCACTTTGCAAAGAGCTTTATATCTGATGCTACCTTGTCTTTCTCCGTATTCCACTTCTCTAAAAATGTTTCATCCTTATACCAACCGTCAAGATCGTAGCCGTCCTTTGTAATATCTGTCGGTGGTATAAACTTTGCTCCTTCAGATACAATCTGTCTTATAATATTTCCGTTTCCGTCATCAAGGATTACATTGAAGGTCTTTTCTACCGAGTACGCTATCGCAAAGTCTGAGAAATACTGCGAGTACATATATATCTTATTGCCTTCCACGTAGTATGTTGCATCCGTAAGATTGCCTGTAGGTCTTGATGAAAGCTGTGTAAATACAGTTACCGTACCTTCGTGGTTACGAATGATAACAGGATTTCCGGCTTTTGATGTATCATAGGTAAGTATAATTTCAAGCGGTTTTCCGGTATCGCTTATCGCACCTTCCTTTACGTTGTCTACGTATTTCGTCAGGTCAATCTCCAGATATTCTACCTTAACGCTCTCCATATCAACAAAGGCAAACAGGCTTTCAACCGCCTTTTTAACATCCGAAACTGTTACCGGGCTTACTTTACTTTCAGATACCGGTTTAACACTAAGTTCTACCTTTACAAGCTTTCCTTCTTCGGCTTCTTCATCAGCAAGTTCAAGAAGGTTAGGTGCTTCAACTGTGGTCACACTTCCCGATGCTTCATCATCACCGTTATCCAAGACAACCTCTGCCTCAGCCTTTGTAACGGTCATAACACCATCTATATAAGAAATGTCATAATTATCAGTTACATCTGTGTCGCCATTTACAATTTTGGCATCGCTTGGTGTAATCACACCTTCTGTGGTTGTTCTTTCTGTACTTCCCGAAGTAAGTGTTATCTCTGCAAGCTCATGTCCTTCCAACGCACCTGTTAATTCGGCATACTCAACTGAGCTTTCTATCTCTCCATTTACAGCAACGGTCTGTTTAAGTGCAGTAACGGTTACCATTTTCTTAATAATCGCTGCGGTAGCTGTTGTCTGCTGACCTGAGTCAGCAAGCACGTAGTTATCTATGCTTTCTCCATCAAGAGCTATATCTGTTATAGTGACATTCTTACCTTCTCCTGCATTTGAATCATCAAATGTACCTGCTGCAGTTACGCTAAGCTCATCGCCTACTACCATACCGCATGCTTCCCAATCAATATCAGAATAATCAAGTTCTACATCCGTAGTTCCGTCAAATATCTTGTCTTCTGCTGCGATGCCGTCTATAGTAATAGGTCTCTTTGTTACTTCAAGTGTTCCACTTTCATATGTTATGTCATAGCTTGTGGTTACATCTTCACCTTCCGCATTCTTTATCACTGCCGCACTCGGTACATTTGCACTTTCACCCGCAACTGTCTGAGTTCCGGTTATGGTAACGCTTTCTATTCTGTCACCGTCTGTCAGTTCGGAATTTGTATAACCGTTCTTCGTAAGAGCTGTTCCGTCATAAACTTTACTGTCACTGTTCGCTGTTATAGTAATAGGTTTCTTTGTTACCTTAAGAGTTCCGTTATTATACGAAATACTATAATTTTCGTTTACATCTTCATTTGCAGCATTTTTGATAACTGCCTCACTTGGTACATTTGTACTTTCACCAACAATAGTCTGAGTTCCGGTTATAGTCACACTATCAACTCTGTCATCATTCTCAAGACCACTAACTGTGTAATTATCATTTGTAAGAGCAGTTCCATCATATATCTTGGTATCACTATTTGCCGTAATTGTAACAGTTTTCTTTGTTACCTTAAGAACTCCATTCACATAGGTTATCAAATAGTTTTCAGTAACATCCACTTCGCCCTTTTTAATCACAGCATCACGTGGCACATTATAACTTTCTCCAACACTCGTACGGCTTCCCGTTACTGTTACACTTGATATACTGTCACCTTCGGCAAGTTCTGTATACGTATACCTATCCGTTGTAAGAGGTGTTGTATCATATACCTTTTCCGCACTGTCTGCCGTTATGGTAAGAGGTTTCCTCGTTACTGTAAGTGTACCGTTGGTGTATGTAATTTCATAATTTCCGGTAACGTCTACACCTGAACTGTTTTTAATCACAGCCACACTCGGTACATTATCACTGCTTCCTACAAATGTCTGACTACCTGTTACGGTCACACTCTCTATTCTATCGCCTGTTGCAAGTTCGCCGTTTGTAATACTATGACTATTCTTTGTATGTGCAGTTCCGTCATATACCTTTGAATCGCTGTCCGCTGTTATGGTAATTGCCTTCGCATTGATATTAGCAGTTGTACTCGTCTGCTGTCCGCTTGATGCAAGCTCATAATTACCGGCTTTAGTGCCACCCAAGGTTAAACCTGTTATTGTAACGGTCTTTCCGGTACCGACATTTGCATCTGAAAATGTTCCTGTTGCCGTAACAGAAAGGTCATCACCGGCAACCATACCACATTCAGTCCAGTTAATTCCGTTATAATTTAATGTTGCTGCTGTCGTACCGTCATAAGTTTTATTCGAAGCAGTTATACCGCTAATAGTAATAGGCTTTTTATTTATCGTAAGCGCACCATTATCATATGTAATGTTGTAGTTGTTCGTTACATCCGTATCGCCCTTTTTAATCGTTGCGGCACTTGGAGTGATTGTTCCATTTGAGGTAACATCACTTGTGCTTGGTGTAAGGGTAATCGCTGTTAATGCATCACCTGAGGCAAGAGTTTCCGCAGTTGCATAATTTGTATCTGATGCAATTGAAGTACCATAAGTTACAGTCCGGTTATTTGCTGTTATTGTGGCAGCCTTTTTATCTATGGTAAATGTCGTTGTCTTATCTGTAGGCAAAACATAATTGCCTTTTCGTGCACCATTAAGTTCAGCCGTTGCAGAATAAGCTGTCGCACTGTAATTGGTCTGGGCGCCATTAACACTTACATTACATTCATCGCCATTAATTACACCACCGATAGTTGCAGTAGGTGCCTGAGGTGAACCGTTGTAGGTAAATTCATTATTACCCCATGTAAGTGTAAGCTCTTTCGGATTAATCTGAACTGTAGCTGAACCTGTAACTGCTGCATAGTTTGGTTTTGTCACCTGATAATATACTGTATAGATTCCGGCATCAGTAAATGTCGGGTTAGTTGTCAGGTAATAATCTTCACTGCTTGCGATACGATATCTCACTGTTGCATCACTTGGTGCTTTTACTGTAATACCATGTGCAGCTGCATCATAAGTTCCTGTGTAGTCGGATGCTGAAACTTCACTGTTCATTGATGCATTATTTATTTCAACTGTGACCGTTGAATCTTTGGTACCACTATTATAATTACTGTCTCCTGCTGCTGTTGCTCTTACAACTAAGGTATATGTACCGGCAGGGGTGTTTGCTGCAACATTAAGAGTCGTGCCACTTAGGCTAAAATAACTAACAGTTGTATTTGAGCTGTTCTTCTGACTGTTTATTGCGTAGGACATTGTTCCTTGTCCGCTTGTTGCCGCAGTCAGAGCTACTGTCTGTGATGATGTGCTAAAGGTTTTGCTTAGCGATTGAGTCGATATAAATGTAAGCGGATTCGTAGCCTTACTAATAGTAAAGTTAGTTGTTGCAGTACCGGAATTATAATTCGTTGTTTCTACAATTTCCGCTTTAACAGTATAAGTTCCTGCGTTACTTGGTTTCGTGGTAGAATAGGTATTGTCTGCAGCAGTGCTGACTTTATATTTATATGTTACGGTACCATTACCTGTATTTCCGCTTACAGACGGACTATTTGCATTAGCACCGTAAGTCCATCCGTTCATGGTGACAGACGGAGTTATGTCCGCTTTGCTGATTGTCCATGAAGATTGCGCCGTGGCACCGCCTGCACTTACACTTGCGGTATATGTTCCCGCATTAGCCGAATTCGCAGGACTTACAGTAACTGTGCCGGGCTCTTCAAGACCGTTTTCAGTTTTCCAGCCATCTGTAGTCGTATATGTTGGTACTGTCTGCGCTGATCCGTTATATGTTTTATTGGAAACCGTGCTCAATGTAAGTGTCTGATCCCCAACAAGGCAGGTTCCCGAGCCATTGCAGGTAGCAACGATCTCATTACCATCAGCTGAATAAGACCATGAGTGGGAATGAAGCGGTGTAACTGTAACTGTATATACTACGGTTACATTATCAGGTGCACCTGAAAACTTTTCAGATACAATACTGTTGTTCCAATTTAATGATGCGGTTTGATTTTCTCCTATTATCATATTCCCTACATAAGGACACGGATTGGAATAACTCCCTGATTTCCGATACGTAACTTGTATCCCAACAGATGAAGGGCTTGAACTAACTTCAAATGATTTCTTTTGATCTAATTCCAAATAAGTTCCGTAATAATTATCAGGAAGTGGTGTCCAAAGCAGACTTGTAGAATAAGAAGTACCAGTACTGAGTGAGAAGTTAGTAGGTGTTACAGAAAAAACAGTAACATCCACCCTATATTGTGCCTCAGCATCCGTCACCGTGATCTCGTACTCCACCCCGTCAATGGTGACCTTTATCCACTCATCCGTATGGAACGCCTGATGTGCGGTAACCATCCACTCTCCGCTTTCATTTGAAGCTGAGAAAAGACTCTCATTACTTACACTTACAGCAGTTATATCACTATCCGCTGCCGGGCTTCCGTCTGCATTCGTTATTCCAACAAAAGAAAGTATGTCGGTTAGAGCAGATCGGAAGAGCACACGTCTGAACTCCAGTCAC
>CALGGL010000247.1 GCA_937915975.1 uncultured Lachnospiraceae bacterium
CTTGCAACCAAGGAAATGAATCTTCCGACAGCAGTCTCGCTTAATCCTATTATGATTGACGGAACCGGTATGTGCGGAGGCTGCAGAGTAACAGTCGGTGGAGAAACCAAGTTTGCCTGTGTTGACGGACCTGATTTTGACGGCTTTTTAGTTGACTTTGATGAATGTATCAAAAGACAGTCCTTCTTCAAGGAAGAAGAGCACGAATGTATGATGAAGATGGGAGAGTAGGAATATGCCAAATATGAGTATGACCAAGGTTCCGATGCCTCAGCAGGAGCCTGATGTAAGAAATAAAAACTTTGATGAGGTTGCAACCGGATATACTGCCGATATGGCTGTTGAAGAAGCAACACGTTGCCTAAATTGTAAGCATAAGCCATGTGTAAGCGGATGTCCTGTAAATGTTCCTATTCCGGAGTTTATAGAGGCTGTTGCGGCAGGAGATTTTGATAAGGCTTATGAGGTTATAACCAGTGAGAATGCACTTCCCGCCATCTGCGGAAGAGTATGTCCTCAGGAAAGCCAGTGTGAAGGAAAGTGTGTAAGAGGTATTAAAGGTGAATCAGTATCCATAGGACGTTTGGAAAGATTTGTTGCCGATTACCATATGGCTAAGGGATTAAAGTCTAATCCCGATATAGAAAAGAACGGAATCAAGGTTGCCGTTGTAGGATCCGGTCCTGCCGGAATAACCTGTGCGGGTGAGCTTGCAAAGAAGGGCTACGATGTAACAATCTTTGAAGCATTACATAAAGCCGGAGGAGTTTTAAGCTACGGAATTCCTGAATTCAGACTTCCTAAGTCACTTGTTGCAAAGGAGCTTGAAAATGTAACGGATCTCGGTGTTAAGATAGAAACCAATGTCGTTGTAGGTCGTTCTATTACTGTTGATGATTTATTTGAGAAGGGCTTTGAAGCAGTATTCCTCGGAACAGGTGCAGGTCTTCCTAACTTCTTAAGAATACCCGGAGAGAATCTTTTGGGAGTATATTCCGCAAATGAATTCCTCACCAGAGTTAATCTGATGAAGGGTTATAAGAAGGGTGAGGTTCCTACTCCTGTTAAAGTTGGTAAGAGAGTTGCTGTTGTAGGTGCGGGAAATGTTGCTATGGACGCTGCAAGAACCGCAAAGAGACTTGGTGCAGAAGAGGTTTACATAATATATCGTAGAAGTGAGGATGAAATTCCGGCAAGAGCAGAAGAGGTAGAGCATGCTAAGGAGGAAGGTGTAATCTTCAAGCTTCTCAATAATCCGTCTAAGATTCTCGGCGAAGACGGATGGGTTAAGGGTATTGAGGTGGTTAAGCAGCAGCTTGGCGAGCCTGATGCATCAGGAAGAAGAAGACCTGAACCTATCGAAGGTTCAAACTATATTATAGATGTTGAGACTGTTGTAATAGCTATCGGTCAGTCACCTAATCCACTTATCAGACAGACAACAGAAGGGCTTGAGACCCAGAAGTGGGGAGGAATAATCGTTAACGAAGAAACTAACGAGAGTACTCGTAAGAATGTCTATGCAGGCGGTGATGCAGTTACCGGAGCAGCTACCGTTATTCTTGCAATGGGTGCAGGAAAGAAGGCTGCAAAGGCTATAGACGAATCTTTCAAAAATAATTAAGGACAGGTTAATTAATGGATAATTATACGGAGCAGATTGTTACTGCTAAACCCGGATTCAATCAATATCTTATGCTTTTTGCTTCTGTGACTTTGGCGGCAATTGGTGTTTTCTTTGTGCTGTTTATTAACTTTAGCACGGGAATACTGATATTGGTAGTCGGTGGCTTCGCAGTATATTTTGCAAAAACAAATTTGTCATTTGAATATGAAGAATATCTTATTTGTTTTATATCTAAAAATTTATTT
>CALGGL010000248.1 GCA_937915975.1 uncultured Lachnospiraceae bacterium
ATCGATCATACCCTCGATAACCGCCATCTGATTCTTACCACGCTGTCTGTCCCCTTCGGAAAAAGCATGTCGTTCTCTTGCAAACAAAAGTGCCTGCTTACCGTTTACATCATTGTAGCCCTGATTAAAATGATAGGTCATATTGACAACATCGTTATCAAAGCCGTCGAACTCATATTCCGAATAAACGGTAATTCCACCAAGTGCATCTATAACATCTATAAAACCGTCAAAATTTATTCTTACATAATCATCGATATTTACATTATAAAGCATCTCAAGTGTATCAATGGTAACATCCACTCCGTATGCACCAGAGTGTGTAAGCTTATCTCTTGAATTACCGGAGATTGAAAGCGGAATAAAATAATCTCTCGGAGTACTTATCATAAGAATCTGATGAGTATCCAAATTAACTGTCATAAGAATATTGGTATCACTGTTGCTGTTTGCTATGGTTCTTCCTCTTGTATCTACACCGTTTAGAAGAATTGTAAATACCCTGTCACCATTATTCAGATAATCATCCGGAATATCCTCTTCCGTACTTATCTCACTTTCAAAGCTTGCATTGTAAATAGATCTTATTCGGCTTTCCACATCATCAAAACCTTCACTATCCTTTACAAAGCTTATATAGGCATCATTAAGAATAATAGCCTGAGTTTCATTGTTATAAAGTCCCTTAACAAGATCAAGTGCGGTATTGTACTCGGTAACAGAGATATTTTGTCCGATAATATTTTGAATGTCATCTATCGTTTTGTCAGTATTCTCCCTGTCGAGATCCTTTAAAATTCCGAAGCTGTAACCGGAGGCATCATTTATACTCTGTGCACTGTCTTCGGCTCTTACATAAACATTTACATTATCAATCTTGGTGTCAACTCCCGCCATTCCTTTAAGCTTTTTATAAGTAAAATTAATATAAAAGCAGCCAATAACAAGCAGACAGCTTATTATCAGTGATGTAAATGAAGCTATAACTCCGGGAACCGACCATTTTTGCATAAGTACAAAAAACGCAACCAGAACCAAAAGCAAAATGTCAATAATAACTATATATGATGTGGGAACTATCTTAAGTCTTATAACATAGACCGTCGCAAATATACTGAGCAGAAGCTGAACTGCACAGATAATATATCCTACTATTTTTATATTATTTCTGATTTTATCCTTCTTCTTGTTTGAACGCTTAGCTGTAGTGCCTTTATTTTTACCATTATTTGCCATAACAATATTTTCTCCGTTTGTTGTTCTTTTTTTCATTAAACATAATATGTACATTTTAAACTTAAATTATTTTAAAGTAAAGTATTTTATATAATAAAAATATAAAAAATAAAACCGGCACCAATGCCGATTGCTCAAACATTGATGCCGATACTAAAAGGGAATTAATATAATTTTGTCATTATCATTATAACATACGGGCGCAACAAATCTGCCACAAAAAAGGGCGGATTTATAATTCCGCCCATGGAAATTGCTCCATATAAGTCATTTTTTCCTCATCGGATATTTTTTTCTTACCCTCAAGATAGTCGTACAAATCACAGCCAAACTTATTTTTATTTATTCCGTAAAAGGTCTTGTTATTATTGATTATGACATCATCGACACCGAGAGCTTTAAGCGCTACTCTTATATCGCTTATGATATTTCGCACATATCGTTTCTTCTTTTCCGTATCCTTATCCTCGGACCAAAGAAGATATCTAAGCTCATCCTCCGATACAAGAGTCCCCCTCTTATCTATCAGGTAAGCAAAAACCTCCTTACATTGTGTACGCTTAAAATTCACCGGTTCTTCACCAAAGAAAACTTCAAATCTTCCAAAGCATCTGACAGTAAGCTTCGGTATAGGGATTCTTAAATTTTCTATTGCCTTGCTCATACTCTTTTCATTTACAGGCTTCATAATAAAACCGCTTACATACATCTCCAAAACATCAAGCGCATATTTACCGTGTCCTGTTACAAATATAATATTGGTATGCGGACTTATCTTTTGAATCTTCTTAGCAACCTCAAGTCCGCTTATATAAGGCATCTCAATATCCAGCAATGCAATCTGTATATCAAACCCTGTATTATGTTCATTTTCCACATATTTCAAAGCTTCATCAGAATCGGACGCAAGATAAAAATCCGTTTCTTCACCAAGCACATTCTTAGCTGTCCTGTGAATGTCCTTTAGTATAAGAGGCTCATCATCTGCAATTAAACATTTCATATATTAACATCTCCTTATATGTATAATTTTATCTCTTGCTCAGCTATACTACTCTTAAGCTTCGAACGGTATTGTAAATGTCACAACCGTTCCTCTTCCTTCCTCACTCTCCACGGTAACCTCACCGTTTAGTATCCTTCTGTATCTGTCCTTAACATTTTTTATTCCGACATGCTTTACTCCGTCATACTCTGTGTTGGCAGCGTCAAAGCCTTTACCGTCATCCTCCACCTTAATTATAATATTTCCGTCTTTTTCCTCCGTTGATATACGGATGATACCCTTGCTCTTCTTCATGCTTATGCCGTGACGGATTGCATTTTCCACTATTGTCTGTATGGAAAGCGGAGGAACACTGAAATCCTGTATCGCAAAATCCTTAATCACTTCTATCCTGTCAGGAAATCTTTGCATTTCCAAATAAACGTAATTATCAACAGATTCCATTTCCTTTTCAAACGGCACAAGCCTCATATCATCCATCTGCTGAATGTTTTCTCTTAAATATCCGGAGAAATGATCTATCATCTCCACTGCCTTCTTTGGGTCCTCATAGCAAAGACTTCTTATAACCGCAAGATTGCTGTTTATAAAATGCGGTCTGATCTGTGCCAAAAGAAGGTTATTTCTGTTACGCTCGAGCTTAAGCTGACTTTGGTTTAACTCCTCACGGGTTTCATTGTACTGTATCGCCGCAAGATAAAAATAATATTGATGAGCAACGGCTTATATTTTATATCCCATATCATAAATAAAAGCAAAAGTGCAATCATAGGATAAAGCCAGTATATAAGCATAGCCTTATAATAAAGCAGTCGGTAATTCAAATTATATGCATCTATCCACTCCTCCGAAAATTCAAGCACGGATATAATAAATGTCAAAAAGGCAATAGTATATATATAACCGGTCTTTTCGATTTTCGAACCATAGCCTGTAATCGCCACTAAAATAACTATGGCTAAAAGAAGCACCACAGTCGGATAATTATATTTTAAATACTCCAAAACAAAATTCATTTTACGTCTTCCCCATTATCTGTTAATCCACTGTCCTAACCCTTAATTCTTTCCACGATGCCCATAAATATATTACTGTCCTGAATAAGTGAAAGGATTTTACTTTCCTCAATCTGTTTAGCTGCATTTTGACAAAACTCCTGTCCCGGAAAGCTTACGAAAACCACAAACATTATCCAGACAGCGACAAGTCCGATGAGAGCCCCCAAAAAGGCTCCTCCAACCTTATTTAAGCCCCCGATAACAGGAAGCTTGGTTACTAATTTAAGAGTAATGATTATAATTGTAAATATCAGGCTTATAAGCATGAACGATACAACATATGCGGTCATTTTCATAGCTCTTTTTACTATAAGCTTTGCTATATAATCATAAAAATTATCCGCCTCAATATCTGTCTTTTCTCCATAAGCGTTATCATCGACAAGACTCTTTTTAAGGCTCTCCGGAATATTTAGATTATTTATTATATTTGCCTGATCGCTCTTATCGGGATCATACTGATAGACCTGTTCCTTAAGACTTTCAAGCAGGCTCATATCGATAAGGTTTTGCCCTGTTTTTTCGAGATATTCTTCCTTTATCTTTTGCTCAATATCCTCTTCTATCATAGCACTTATTCTTTCGGTTGCATAATCATCAAGAGAGGTTTTTTCGACCAAAACACCATACATAAACGGTGAGATAAGATATGCAATCAATACCGAAAGCAGGGAAAAGGCTATTCCGATAAGGCATCTTAAAAGCCCTCTCATAAAGCCTATCACCGCACCAAATACTATAATTAAAATCACTATAACAGTAAGTGTATTCATATTATGCTCCTTTGATCAATCTATTTCTTTCCGGTCAGATAATATACCGCAAGTGCCGTCCTGTGGGACAAGCCCTCCTTAGATAGAATTCCCGTTATATAATTTTTTACAGTTCCTTCGGAGATAAAAAGCTTCCCTGCTATCTCTTTATTAGAAAGTCCCTCTGCCACCGCCTTTATAATCTCAAGCTCCCTCGGTGAATAAGGCGTTGCATCAAAGCCGTCAGAAGCACCTGAAGTGTCAGTATTACCTGCGGTGAGCGACTCCATTACGCTTGCTTCCATAACACCTGTTCCGAAGTAAACAGACTTTATCATCTGCTTTAGATGCTCCGGTGTATGATTCTTTATAAGATAACCCTTTGCACCGTTTTTCAATGCCTGCTTTACCAGCTCATCATCATCAAAGGTAGTAAGAATAAGAACCTTTCCAAGCCCTTTTTCGACTATAATCTTCGTTGCCTCAATTCCGTCCATTTCCGGCATCTGGATATCCATAAGAAATATATCAGGTGCTTCTTTTTGGGCAAGCTCAATCGCTTCTAATCCGTTTGAGGCCACACCAATCACCTCGAAATCATCATCCACATCA
>CALGGL010000249.1 GCA_937915975.1 uncultured Lachnospiraceae bacterium
ACTGGAGTTCAGACGTGTGCTCTTCCGATCTGGATATTTCTTAAGCTTTTACTTGAAGATGCAGGATATTTTTCACTAAAGCTTATCTATGATGATGAGGGTAACTTGGTTGATAAATTATTGGTTGTTTTTTAAAAAAGTATAATTACAAAATAAAAAAGTTTATATTATTATTGATTGAATTAAGAATTAGATATAATTTCGGAGGAAGCTATGCTTAGAGAAGTTACCATGGAGGATATATCCGATGGAAGAACCTATGAATTAAACGATATGGTTAAATGTGATACGGGTGAATGTAAGGATTGCCATAAGTGTTGTACGGGTATGGGCTCTTCTGTGATAATCGATCCGTTTGATGTATGGAGATTAAAAAATGAATTAAAGCTTAGCTTTGAGGAGCTTTTACAAAAAAAATATATCGAACTTAATATGGTGGACGGTCTGATACTTCCGAATCTTAAGATGAATGAGAAGGATGCCTGTTCATTTTTGGATGAAAACGGACGATGCAGCATACATAAGGCGAGACCGGGCATATGCAGAATTTTCCCTCTTGGCAGGGTTTATGATGAGAAGGGCTTTAAGTATTTTGTTCAAAAGGGACAATGCCTTAAAGAAAAAAGTCTTGCTAAAATCAAGGTTAAGAAGTGGATTGATACGTATGAGCTTGCAAAAAATCAGGATTATGTTTTAAAATGGCACATGTTTATAAGAAGTGTAGGAGATAAGATGATTAAACTTAGGGACAGTGGCAGAGGCGAGATGCTTAATGATATGGCAATGTACGTTCTTAATGAGTTTTTTGTAAAGAATTTTGCCGATGAGGTGACGGATTATGACGTCAATCGTATCTATGATACAATAACTGACAGAATTGATGCGGCATATGAAAATATCAAAACTTTAGCATAAACGATTAATATAATTATGTAGCTCAAATAAGAATTAAAATGTTATAAGAAAGTGAGGATAAATATGCTTGGAATAATCGGTGCAATGGATGAAGAAGTAAGTAAGTTAAAAGAGGCTATGGAGGAGGTTGAGATTACAAAAAAAGCTTCCATGGACTTTTATAAGGGCAAGATGTCCGGAAAGGATGTGGTTGTTGTTCGCTCAGGTATAGGTAAGGTGAATGCCGGAATGTGTACTCAGATTCTTTCGGATTTATATGCTGTTGATGCGGTTATAAATACAGGCATTGCAGGAAGCTTAAATGCCGACATAGATATAGGAGATATAGTTCTTTCAACTGATGCGCTTCAGCATGATATGGATGCAACCGGCTTCGGATATGAACCGGGAGTTATACCGCGAATGGAGACCTCAACCTTTATCGCTGATGAAAAATTAAGAAGCATAGCAAAGGAATGCTGTGTGCGGGTTAATCCCGATATAAATGTATTTGAGGGAAGAGTTGTTAGCGGAGATCAGTTCATCTCCGATAAGGCTGTTAAGGAAAAGATCGTAGAAAGCTTTGCAGGCTATTGTACTGAGATGGAGGGGGCAGCCATAGCTCAGGCGGCATATCTTAATAAAATTCCGTTTCTTATTATAAGAGCGATTTCGGATAAGGCGGATGACAGTGCGACAGAGGATTATCCGACCTTTGAAAAGAAAGCCATAGAGCATAGCGTAAAATTAGTTAAAGCAATAGTAGAAGAATATTAAAATTAATGTTATACTTTGAAAAGAATATTATTTATGCGAAAGGAGATACAAATATGGAATTAATTCCAAGCTTTTCCGTTGATCACACCAAAATTGTTCCGGGTATTTTTACCAGCAGAATAGACATACTTGGGGATCAGAAAGTTACTACCTATGATGTGAGAGTTACAAGACCTAACATAGAGCCTGCCGTTGAAGTGGCGGCAATGCATTCGCTTGAGCATATAATCGCTACATACTTAAGAAATGATCCTGATTGGAAGGATGAAATTATTTACTGGGGACCTATGGGATGTCTGACAGGATTTTATCTTATAATGAAAGGAAACCGTGAACCAAAAGATATATATAATCTTGTTCTCGGTGCATTTAAGTCGGTAGAGGATTCAAAAGAGGTTCCCGGTGCTTCTGCGGTAAACTGTGGAAATTATCTGATGCACAATCTTGAGATTGCCAAGTGGTATGCCCGTAAATTTGCTGATTATCTGACAGAAAATGCGAACAAATCGGAAATATTTGAGTATCCAAAGTCCGAAAGACTTGTTACAGAGGACGGTCGTTCGTTTTTTGATTCATAAAAAACAAAATGTGTCATTTTTGAACAATTAAACATTTGATGTTTTATGTGAAAATGAGCAGGGAAATAGCCCTGCTCATTTTTAGTGCGGTTTACATAATTTACCGTAGTTTACATAAAAATGACACGATTTGTTGCGTTTTGTCAAAAATATTGACTAAAATAATAAAATTTTATAATCTAAAAATTACTATGATTATAGTTTGAAGGAGGGAAGACTATGGAGGACAAAACAAAAAACGATATTGATGAAACAATAAAAAACGGTAATAAGGAGGAAAAAAATAAAAAGAAGCTAAATTACAGTTCGTATTACAGCGAAATAATCGTAAGAGAGCAGCCTTTTTACAGAAAAGGTATGAGTGAGGAGGAAATAAAAAAGGAAGAGGATTATCTTGATAAAAACATTAAGGACTTTTATGAGGGCAGATATATGCCTCTTTGGAAGCAGGATTGGTTTAAATAAAATAATCACTTCATCTTTTCATTAGTTATTCCGATATATCCCTTGGAGATTTATAATTTTTTATTTTATTGTATGTTTTATGTTGAACCTTTGGCAAAAAAAATACAAAATGCATTATTTATAACAAAAAAAATACCATATTTTGTAGATTTTTGTTAAAAAAGTATTTTATTTTTGTTTATAATGTGTTATAATTCTCTATATTATGGGCATAAAAGGCTTATTTTTAGATGAAAATTGCGGTTTTTAACTTTTACAAATAAAAATATGAGGTGAAAAGATGAATTTTAAGGACAAATTAATTAAGAAGTTAGTTGATGTCGGTAAAAAACATAGGATATTGGTTTATCCTATGCTCATTCTTGTTGCAATAATCAGTGCAATATCACACACAATTTATTGGGGAAGAGGAAACGGTCGGAAGCTTGTTGCATCCGTGGCTATAGTTGCGCTCTTAATTACACAGTCACTCTTTCTTACCTCATCTGCAGATGTAGGAGATACCAATCCTGCTGCAAGTATAGAACAGGAAGGTGAAAACGGTGTGGATACCGCGGCACCTGAAGAAAGCGGAAGTGTTGAATCGGGTAGTACGGAAACCGGTATTACCGAGCCGGTGGATACGGAAGCAGGCAATACCGATGCCGGAAGCACCGAAGCAGGTGTTACTGACCAAGATATAACCGAAGCAGACTTGGCTGATGACAATCAGACAGAAGACGTAAATTCAACTGACACCTCAAATAATGATAATTCAAGTGAAATCGCAGATGACGAATTTGTTGAAGAAGATAATATACTCGGAGCAGGTCTTGATGATATAACTGCTGTTTCATATTATGTTGTTTATACAGCGGCAGGAGAACCTCATACTGATTATACTGCCGGCAGAACTGTTTCGGAAGGCGTTGCCGATATAAGCTCATCAATTGCCAAGGATGAGTGGAGCACGTATGGTTCTGATGCAGGCGTTGTATTGTCAAACGCTTATTTTGACAGTAATTGTTCGATAGCAGTCGGATCGGGAGATGTGAGCGGCTGGAATATAGATAATTGCAGTTTTGAAGCTGACGGAACCACTGTTAAACTTTATTATAAGGCTACAAGAACAAAATATGTGGTTAATATAAGCAGTGACGGAACTACGGTATCAAAGACCGAGGATGTTGAAGCTTCTTCGGATGATCTTGCAGGAAGCATTGATTATACGGTTAAGTCAGCAGCAGACTACAGTCTGAGTAAAAGAGGATATATATATCAGGGACTTTCATATGGAGGAAGCAGCTATACTGTAGATCAGACAGTTACCTTAAGCGGCGGTAATTATACTCTTACCGCTGATTGGGCAGCAAAAGATTTTACGGTTACATATGATGTTAATCCTGATGCTGAAAATAAGGTTGAGCTGGTTGGAGATCAGACCGCAACACTTACAGCTACTTATGACGGTTCACTTACACTTCCATCGGATATTTCGTCTATGGCAAAGAGTAAGGGTTATGCACTTAAGGGCTGGACTGCTGACGGCGGTACAACTGTATATGCTCCGGGAGCGGTATTAACAGGTGATCAGGTTAATTCACTTGCGGTGGACGATGATACTGCAGAGGGTGGAATAGCTGTTACAGGAAAGACTTTATATGCAGTTTGGGAATACAGAAATATTGATCTTGTTTTGACACCGGTATCAACATCGGGAAGTGCAACGGTTGGTTCCGATACGGTTACAGGTGAATATGGAGATTATGTTGATTTTAACATCAGTGCCAAATATAAGGACAATGCGGCATCGGACGGTAACTTCTCCTATGAAATTCCGGATACCCCTGTTATCATCGGCAGAGAACAGGCTATGCAATCTTATTTATCACAGAAATCTTATGTCAGCCGACGGCATATCCGGCTTTATCGCGAACAGGGCAGACTGTTTGTCAGCAATCTGAGCAGAACCAATTTTACATATCTCAATAACGAGAAACTGGATG
>CALGGL010000250.1 GCA_937915975.1 uncultured Lachnospiraceae bacterium
GTCAGGAATATAACGAAGGAAACGGTGAAGAAAATCCCAATCCGGAAGAATATAATGAACCAAACGGCGAAGAAATGGCTCAGGGCGAAGAAAATAATAACGACGATGATCTGAGCATGGCTGAGGCACGCTCAATCTGGTTCGGAAACTATGGAGGGAATTATATGTACAACAACTACGTTCCGGCAGATATGCCGCAGACAGCTCCTGCTGTTACACAGAGTGCAAGTATTACCGCAGGCAATAACACAAGCGGTAACGGCTTGAATCTCGTAAATGTCAACAATATCAAGCTTTCTTTGGTGGGACAAACCGGCAATCTTGCACCGGCGGATAAAAAGATATATGCACTTAGAGATGTTACTGCAACAGTTGACAGTATACCTCTTATAGCATCAAGTATTATGAGCAAAAACCTTGCGGCGGGAGCAGATGTAATTGTTCTGGATATAAAATGCGGCTCCGGTGCATTTATGCAGGATGAAGTGTCTGCAAAGGAGCTTGCCCATACCATGGTTGATATAGGCAACGGGGCAGGCAGAAAAACCTACGGAATCATAACCGATATGAATGAACCTCTTGGATGTAAGGTGGGAAATGCACTTGAAGTATATGAGGCTTGTGAGGTTCTTAAATTAAAGGATTTGGAAAATGTTGATTACGGTATAAAAAGACTGCTTGAGGTTTCACTTACATTGGCATCATATATGCTGATGGGAGCAAAGAATCAAAGCATTGATAAAGATGAAGCATCAAATGATAATAATCTTAATGACGGATATCATGAAAAAGAGAATAGTTTGAATTATGAAGAAGCACGAAGACTTTGTGAGGAGGCAGTAACAAGCGGAAAGGCTCTTGATAAATTTGCCGAATTCGCAGCTGCCCAGGGTGGAGATGCGGATATGATTTACAATCCGGATTTGCTTCCTAAGGCTAAATATATCGTTCCCGTTTATATGGATAAGGAAGGTTATGTAGCTTCCTGTAAAACCAGCGAGGTTGGTATGGTAAATCTCATACTGGGAGGCGGCAGGGAAACCAAGGAAAGTAATATAGACCTTGCTGTCGGAATTGATATAAGAAAGCATATCGGAGACTTTGTTAAAGGTGACGAGGTTTTCGCTTACATACATGCGGATGATGAGAGTGTGATTGAGGAGGCAAAGAAGAGGCTTATCGCTGCTTATAATTTAAGCGATGAGAATGCTTTTCCTGACAAAATTATTAAAGGGATAATTGAATAAATCACTTAAATAATCTGCTTAATAATTTGACTTAATATTCATAAAGACCTATAATAGCATTTGATATAAAAATACAATTTTACAGTAGAAAGGAGTCTTTAGTTTGAGTAAAAAGAAAAGGACTACTGCCATCATTTTACTCATCGTAATCGAGCTTTTACTTGCCGCCGGAATTGCATTTACAAACGGGGCGGTGGAAAAGCACGAAACGATTAAGGAAATGATGAGAGATGCGGTGCTCCACGAGGAAAACAAGATAAGTCTTTTCGGACTTTCCGTTAATCCTTCGCTTATAGCGGGATTTACCGTGACCGGAATCATACTTATCTTTGCACTGATTGTGAGGATATTTGTTATACCGAGATTTAAAAATGTACCGGGAAAATTCCAATTGGTATTGGAAACGTGGGTTGGATTTTTTGATAATCTGGCAAAGACAAACAGTCCGCACAGCAACGGATTTTTGGGAGCATATATATTTGCAACGGGAACCTATGTATTTACGGGTACTTGTTTTGAACTGTTCGGAATTCAGGCAATAACTACCGAAGGACATTCCATATCACTTCCGGCACCTCTTGCCGATATAAACGGAGCGATTATGATGGGATGCTTATCATATCTTATTATAATGTCCGGCGGTATTATGAATAACAAGTTAAGAGGCGTGGGACTTACATTGAAGGAATTTTCACTTCCTTTATCCATGAGCTTCCGTCTTTTCGGAGCGCTCCTTTCGGGTATGCTTGTTACGGAGCTTATATACTTTACTTTGGGACTTTCGATATTGCTTCCGGTAGTGGTAGGCGTGGTTTTCACTTTACTGCATGCGCTTATACAGGCATACGTGCTTACACTGCTTACGGCGATATTCTACGGAGAGGTTTCAGAACCGCCTAGACTTAAGGAAAAGAAGCAAAAGAAGAATAAGAATAAAAATGATGCCGAGCCGGATGTGAAGGTTCAGGAAGCATAAACATAAAAAGAATCGTATAAAAAGGATCGGATAAAAAGAATCGGGGGAGGGGGAGGGGATCCCCTCCCTGTATTGTCTTTTCCCTGTAATGCCTTTTGCAAAAGCCGGTGCCGCAGAAGAAGCAGGAAAGCAGCAAAGAAGAGGGTAATTATATGCCATTAGAAGAATCTGTGGTTCGGAAAATCCTTCCGCACAGCATCGAGGCCGAACAGTATGTCATCGGTTCCATGCTGATGGACAAGGAAGCGATTGCCGCGGCGAACGAGATCATCCACGCGGAGGATTTCTATCAGC
>CALGGL010000251.1 GCA_937915975.1 uncultured Lachnospiraceae bacterium
TGCGGACATGGATTTTGAAACTGCGCCGGAGATTGTAGCGGCACTTGAAAAAAGGGTAGCAGGTAGAATATTCGGATACTCGGATATACCGGATGCGTGGTATGAGGCGTATATAGGCTGGTGGAAGAGAAGACATGGCGTGGAACTTAAAAAGGAGTGGCTTATATACAGTGCCGGAGTTATACCTACTATCTCAAGCACGGTTAGAAAGCTTTCCGCGCCGGCTGAAAAGGTTGTTATACTCACACCGGTTTACAATATGTTTTATAACTGTGTTTTAAATAACGGAAGAACCGTGGTTGAAAGTAAGCTTATCTACAAGGACGGAAGCTACAGTATAGATTATGAAGATTTAGAAGAAAAGCTTGCTGATCCTCAGACTGCTCTTATGGTATTTTGTAATCCTCACAATCCGGTCGGAAGGATATGGAGTAGAGAGGAACTGACAAAGGTCGGAGAACTTTGCATAGAATACGATGTAAGGCTTATCGTGGATGAGATACATTGTGATTTGACAGATCCGGATAAGGAATATGTATCGTTTGCATCACTTGAAGATAAAATAACAGATAATGCAATTATAGCCATAGCACCGACCAAGACCTTTAACTTAGCCGGGTTACAGACTTCGGCTGTCATAGCAAAGGACAAGGCAATTAGGCATAAGGTATGGAGACAGATAAATACCGATGAGGTGGGCGAGCCGAATGCATTTGCCATAGATGTCGTTTTGGCTGCCTTTAATGAAGGTGAAAAATGGCTTGATGAATTAAGGCGATATATATATAATAATAAATGTTTGGTAAAAGAATACATTGAAGAAAATATAAAGGAAATATCGCTCGTTCCATCGGAAGCGACATATCTTCTTTGGATTGATTGTAGAAAGCTTACCAACAATTCAAGAGAGCTTATGAAACACATAAGAAGGGAAACGGGGCTTTATCTGTCTGCCGGAACACATTATGGTCCGGGCGGCGAAAGCTTTTTAAGATTAAACATAGCCTGTCCTAAGGAAAGACTTATGGACGGCTTGGCACGACTTGAAAAAGGAATACATTCTTATAACGGAGAATAAAATGGACAGTACAATGACTAAGATAACAGGCAAAAAATACGAGGGAGAGCGTTCGCTTTTTATGGCGAGGGATATTGATATAGAGGATACGATATTTGGTGAGGGCGAATCGCCGCTTAAGGAAAGCCATAATATTAAGCTTTACAACAGTATGTTTAAGTGGAAGTATCCGCTCTGGTATTCCAAGGACATAACGGTAAAAAACTGCTCATGGTTTGAGATGGCAAGAGCCGGAGTCTGGTACACCGAAAATATAAGCATTGAGGACTCGGCTATCGAGGCACCGAAGAATTTCAGAAGATGTAAAACCCTTTCGCTTAATAATGTATCACTTTCGGATGCCAGGGAAACCCTTTGGAACTGTGAGGATGTAACCCTTACAAAGGTAACGGCAAAGGGTACATATTTCGGAATGAATACAAAAAACATAAAGGTGGACAACCTTACCCTTTACGGAGACTATTCCTTTGACGGAGGAAAAAATATAGAGGTAAGGAACTCAAAGCTTTTATCAAAGGATGCATTTTGGAACTGCGAAAATGTGGTTGTATATGATTCCTTTATATCGGGAGAGTACCTTGGTTGGAACTCAAAGAACCTTACATTTATAAATTGTACGATAGAGAGCTTACAGGGAATAGATCGGAAGAGCACACGTCTGAACTCCAG
>CALGGL010000252.1 GCA_937915975.1 uncultured Lachnospiraceae bacterium
TTTTTTATGTTATAGTATCAGTTAAGTTTTATAAAATATTCGAAATTATATGAGGTTTTTATTTATGAAAAATAGTTTTAAGAAAAATATATCAATTATACTTTGCTTTACCTTGATGCTCTTGCTTTGCTCCTGTGGCACAAAGTACGAAAAAAAATATCAGGAATACGTTAAAAGTCTGATTGCCATTAACTATCTCGGTGTATCAGAGGAATATATAAAGTCAACCGGCGCAAGCAAGGAGGATGCCGATGCCCTTTACGAGGCAAATGCCGAGCTTCTTGCCAACAATATCCTTACCTACTATGGTATAACCATATCCGATGCATCCGAAATGACAGAGCAGTATGTGGAGCTGGCAAAGACCATCTACAGTAAGGTTAATTACAAGGTTTCTCCTGCGTATAAGGATGGAAGCGTATATCTTGTTGACGTAACCATATATCCTATCAACCTTTTTGCACAGTCCTCTGCGGATATTACAAACTATGTCAACAAATTTAATGAAGGCGTAGCCAACGGAGATTACAATGACTACACCTTAGTTCAATACGAAACCGAATTTTCAACCGGCATGCTTGAAATATTAAATGATGCCGCTTTAAATATGACCTACGCCGATCCGGTAACCGTAACCGTGGAAATAGTGGTTGACGGCGATACCTACTATATCAGCGAGCGTGACTTCTTAAAAATAGATGCCGCTATGATTAACTCTTCGGATGTTCCCGTTCCCGAGACGACCTCCGAGGATGCTGAGTAGCTTAAAATAACAATAGGGACTCCCTTTTTAAGCCTGCTCCGATTCATAATAAGAAACATAGTTGCCGGTATGCTTTTTGCTCTCATAGGTACGGCTGTCGGCACGCTTATATAATTCTTCAAAATCGTAAGTATCATTGTGCTGATAGAACGAAACACCGACACTTACATAAAATTTCTTGCCGTTTAATTCCGCTATATCCGCTCTGCCGATAGTATTAAAAAGTCTTTCGATTATTCTTTCACCTGCATTTTTGTTGTGAACATCCGGCACGAATACCGCAAATTCATCTCCGCCGAGTCTCATGATTATATCATTGGCTCGAAAGGCCTTTTTCAAGCAATTTGCAAGCTCAATCAAAACCTTGTCTCCGGTATTGTGTCCGAAGGTATCATTGATGGATTTAAATTTATCCACATCAAGGAGAACAAACATACCACCCTGACCGCCGGAAATGAGCTCTCTTATCTTCTTTTCTCCGGAACCACGGTTGTTTATTCCGGTCATTCTGTCGGTCTCGGACAGATATTGAAGCTTCTCCTGTTTACGCTTTTCATCGTCAATTATCTCAACCATCCAAAGCACACGGATTATCTTATCATTTTCATCTCTTTCGGCAACAACAAATCTGGCACGGCACCAAAGGTCACGGTCATTTATGTATTCCATGGTTGTTGTGTTCGAGCTACCGAGTCTTTCCTCGATAGTATCCAAATCCACAAATTCAAGCAAATCCTTTTTTGACCTGTCGGAGGTAAGCACCTCCATAATACTGTAAAGCTTTTCCTTTGCATTTTCGCTTGAGTCGCCTATCATTTTTGAAATCTTGTCATGTGTATTGCTAATCTCAGTAAATGTATTGTTTACAAGATTTATATCATACATGGAGACATAAATATGCGACATGGATTCAAGCTGTTGGCTAAGCTTATTGGCAACCACATGCTTTGAACTGATATTGTATAAAACAATTAAAATCATAAGGGCAAATAAAAGGATTGCAACAAGAGATGCAAGAAGTATTCTGTTAAGCGGTTTGAAAACCTGTGTACCGTTTACAACCGAAACGCAATACCAGCCATATCCTATTTCCTTTGCAAATACAATATATTTTGTTTTATTGTAAGTAAGCTCAAACTCCGTATTATGTGAAGAAAAAATCTCCTTTGCTATAGTACTTTCAAGGGAATTACTCTGCTCCAGATAATTCTTTCCAAGCTCGTTTGTATTGGAATGGGAAACGACTCCGCCCGAAGAGTCAAGAACCATGGCAAAATCCTGCTCATTTTCGATTACATCCACAGTTATTTCCTGTATCCTGTCAAGACTCAGGTCAAGAGCAACCACACTCTCACTATCTCCAAGAAGCCTTCCAATGGTCATCATAATTGTTCCCGTCTGCGAATCAAGATAAGGATCAACAAATACTATTTCTCCGTTTGCTTGCATCGCCTGTATATACCACGGGCGCTCCGTAGGTTCATAATCTTCATCCGGAACCCAGCCCGAGCCGTCAAGATAATCCCCTGCTATATATCCGTAAAGACCTGTATAATTTTCGTCAATTGTATGCGTTATCACATCGGATTCTCTGGTCATATAATCAAGTATCTCTTCCTGAGAGCCATTACTATCAAGATAACATTCTATGGTATAGGAAGCCATCTTTATGGTATCAAGGCTCGTTCCGAGATATCGCTCAACATTCTGCGCAGATTCAACGGCATTATGCTTGCTTCTTTCTATAATTTTATCCTTTTGGATTTTGTAAAGAATTCCAAAGTTAACTGATATGATGATAATGGCAAAAGCAAAGATAAATACAGATGCAACTATATTCTTTTTGCCGATTGTGTTTAAAACCTCCTTGGCGGAAGTCTGATTATTTTTCAATTATGTTCTCCCCTTTCGGATTATCAAAACATAAAAACGTTACCTATAACCCTAAAAAACATAATAATCCAGCGTATTATCATTGTCAACCCGATTTTTTTTCAGATTAACGGTTTTCAATTTGTTAAAAAAGTGATAAAATGATATGAAACGGTAAAATTTTTATACTTATAATATAGCTTTATACACGGAGAGAACAATTAATTAACAGGGGAAATATATGTTAAGACAAAAAATTGTAATAGCGTTGGGTATTCTTACAACTGCAATAATGCTTCTCGGAGTCACCTGCTTATTCATCTTTAAAATGGATTTTGTGGGTAATTTTCATGCCGACACTATAGATTATGATTCTGACTGGTATTATATCGACGGTGAAGCCTGTGATTTGGGCGATCTTAATTTTGATAAACAGGGTGTGATTATCAAAAATGTCAATTGGCATGATATAAGCGGATCCACTTTGTGTTTTGAAACCACCAATCTGATATTTACCATCTATCTTGATGATGAGCTGATATATGATTTCCATCCAAAGCTTGGCGGATTTTACGGAAGCTACTACGGCGAGTTTATTCATACTGTTAACATTCCAACCTTTAATGATGAAAAAACTTTAAAAATAGAATATACTGCATTAAGCACCGAGAGCAGATGGACACAGTTTCGTGATGTTGAGGTCGGTGATTCATGGAGCTACGTAAAGGCAATAATGATTAACTATGCACCGAGATTTTCGGTCTGCTTCCTCATATTCTTCTTCGGTGCCATACTTACAATATTCGGTATGATATTCGGTAAGTCGACCATAGGCTCCATAGAAACGGTATCTCTCGGCGTTCTGGCAATGGTTCTCAGTGTATGGACCAATTCCGGAACAAGAATATTTACGCTTTTAACAGGCAACTCAGCCTGCGTAAGAACAGTTGAGCATCTGATGCTGGTGCTTCTTCCTATGCCGGCACTGTCATTTACGGCTTACCTTACAAGAAGCTTTAAAAACGTATTTATCTGGACTTCCGCGGCTTTAACCTGCATAAATCTTGCGGCAAATGCAATACTTGTTTGCAGTGGTTTAACGGATTATCACGAAATATTGGTATTTACCCATGTAAATATTCTGATTGCCTTTATAATAGTTATTTATCTTATCGTGGGTGCATTAAAAAGAAAGGTATTTAACGACAGCGGTGCAATGATTATGCTTATTGCGTTTGTCATTCTTATGATTTCCGGACTTTTGGATTTCGGATATTATTATGCAACAAAGACAACGGATACCGCAAGATTTACAAGAATCGGATTATTTATCGCTGTCGGAATGCTCGGTTTCCACGAGGTAAGAGAATCCATACATGTAAGTGATAAGAGTTTGGATGCGGACGAGAAAAACCGTCTGGCACATATTGACGGTCTTACCGGTCTTCTCAATCGTTTGGCGTTCAGTGAACGCGAGGCGGAAATTGCCAAAAAGAAAAACGGCATGTGTGTATTTATTGAATTTGATGTCAATAATCTTAAAAAGGTCAATGACAATTACGGACATACGGAGGGTGATAAGCATATAATCGGAGCTGCCGATGTAATAAAAAAGAGCTTCGGACAGTACGGAAAGATATATCGTGTAGGTGGTGATGAATTTATAGGAATCATAGAGGGCTTTGAATGTGAGGCAATGGCCAATGCCGCCTCGGAGGAGTTGATTAAGCTTTATGAGGAATATAATGAGAAAAATAATCCTCCTGTTAAGCTGGAGATAGCTTTCGGTATAGCTTTGTACGATTATGACACCGGTGATCCCGAGCAGGCTGAACGTATAGCCGATGACAGGATGTACGAATGTAAAAAGAAACTCAAGGAAGCTTGGGTATAAAATTACAAACTAATATATTTAAAAATTTTTAAACTTGTGATACAATAATATTTTAGATACAATTGATAACATTTTTTCAAATGAGGGTTACGCGATGTTTGGAGTATATTTTGGAAAATACCTAATGGATAAGGGAATAATTCCTGAAGAATATTATTATGGATTGATAGAAGCAACCAAGAATTCCAAAGTAAAGATGGGACTTCTTGCAGTTGAGATGGGGCTTATGACTGAAGAACAGGCGGCTGAGGTCAATATGCTTCAGCAGCAGCAGGATAAAAGGTTCGGTGATATAGCCATTGAAAAGGGTTATCTTACCGAGGACGATGTCGCTGATTTACTTGACGGACAAGGAGATTCTTATCTTCTTTATGTTCAGGCGGTTATTGAAAGCGGTCTGATGGATTTGGACGGACTTAAAGAGTATTTACAGGCATACAGAAAAGCAAAGCACCTTTCACATGCCGATCTTGAGGCTATTAAATCAGGAGATGTTGATAGAATTGTACCTGTATTTATGAAAGACAGCGCAATTCCTATGCAGGTCAAAGAATACGTATATCTTACTTCCAGAAACATCGTTCGTTTTATAGACAGATTCTTCCGTATGGACAGAGTTGAGAGACTTACAGCGTATGATGCTGATTGTATGGCTATTCAGACACTTCACGGTGACAGTGATTATCTGACTGCTTTTTGCGGTTCAAAGGAAGGTATAAAGGCAGTAGCAGACGGTTTTGTAGCAAGCATGTCTGAGAACACAAAGGATTTAAGCTATGATCCTTTGGATGTTGCCTGTGAATTCTTAAATGTAAATAACGGTCTTTATATCACAGCTTTAAGTAATAATAATGTAGATGAGGTAACAGATTCACCTATTATGAAATCCGAGTCGGCTAAGATAACTGCTGTAGGTGATTTATATAAGGTTCCTCTTTACATTGAGGGTAATCCGGTTGACCTTATAGTATGCTTTAACGGCGGCTGGCAGATTAATTAATTCGAAACATAAAAAAATGAGCTGTTGCATTGATGAAATACATCTATGCAACAGCTCTTTATATTATTCTTTATCTGTTTTCTTTTTTCTCAGCATATGATTTGTCATAAATATCATTCCAATCAGCGACATAATCATTAACACTGTCATAGCTTTTACAGGCAATGTATCACCTGTTTTAACCGATGTATTGGTTGAGGTCGAAGGCGGTACTACCTTTGGAGTTTTAGGTACCGGATTTTCTACAAGATCAAGCTCGTATTCCGAATCGTTTCCAACCTTGACGGTTGAAGTTTTTCCTCCGTTTACAACCTTGCCCGGACCGCCGTTGTCGGTAAGTGCTCCCTCCAATACCTTAACCTTAAGTGTAACCCTGCCTTCCTTATCTGCAGGTACTGCCTTAAGTGTCCAGGTTACTGTATGCGTTGCTTCATCATATACACCGTCATCCGATGCACTTACATATGAAACATTTTTATCAAGCTTATCCTTGATAATTATATCCGCTGCAGCGTTCTTATAATTCTTGTATAAAATCTCATAGGTTATCTCATCGCCCACATTTACTCCGCCTAAGGTTCCTATTCCTTCATACGGAGCTATCTCTCTTTTAGCCGGGAACTTAGGTACAGGATTTACTACCTTATCAAGGGAGTATTCTTTATCATTACCAACCTTTACCGTAGAGGTTATTCCTCCGTTTGCTACTTCTCCCGGACCACCGTTTTTCTCAAGAGCTCCCTCAAGAACCTTAACTACAAGACTTACCTTTCCATCGTTTCCGGCAGGTACCTCCTTAATTGTCCAGGTTACGGTATGCGTAGCTTCGTCATATACACCACCGTCTGTAGAGCTTATATACTTAACATTTACATCAAGCTTATCCTTAATTATTACATCAGAAGCTACGTCCTTGTAATTCTTATAATCAATCTCATAGGTAATGCTGTCTCCGACATTTACTCCCCCAAGTGTTCCGGTTCCTTCATACGGAAGTACTTCCTTCTTGGTTGAGGTCTTTGGTACAGGATTTTCCACTATATCAAGCGTATATGCATCATCGTTTCCAACCTGAACAGTGGATGTTTCACCACCGTTTACAACCTTGCCCGGACCACCATTTTTTGTAAGGGCACCCTCAAGTACCTTAACCTTAAGAGTAACCTTTCCTTCCTTTTCGGAAGCTACATTCTTTAAGGTCCAAGTAACTGTATGCGTACCTGCATCATATGCACCGCTGTCAGATGCGCTTACAAATTCGACATTCTTATCAAGCTTATCCTTAATTACTACATCTGCAGCCTTATTCTTGTAATTTTTGTAAGAAATCTCATATGTGATTTCATCTCCTACGTCTACGCCTCCGAGAGCACCGGTTCCTTCGTACGGTGAAATCTCCTGCTTTGTAGGTGGCTCAATTTTTTCATAAACATTTCTTACATAAAACTCCAGGAATTTATTAAATTCGGTTCCGTAGGTTCCAACTACTTCGGGAACACTGTTAAAGGCAGAATCCAATTCATTGTAGTCCTTGCTGAAATGTCTGCTACCGTTATTAGGATCTCCTGCTCTCCAGACATACTCTGTTTCTATGAACGTCTTCTTATATACCCATTTATTTCCATCTTTATCTATAATAAACTCAGGTACCGTGCTCTTATCCTCGTCTATGTATACCATACCCTCCGGTAATTCATACTCATAAACGACATTTGTTGCATTTTTACTTGGATCATTATCGATATCTATGGTTTTATCGGTTACTTTGCTGTATGAGGATAAATCGGAACTGTCTCCGTTATAGCCGCCTACATTTTTTCCGATTACACTGTCTGAATTTCCTGCAGGGTCAACATAGACTCCATATGTAAATCCCGTTATTTTATCGCGTGGGATAATAGGATTACCGTCTGTATCTATGATTTTGTTTTCTATCTCTATTGCATAAGGTCTTATATCTACCGTCGCTTCACCGGAAAGCTTAAAGTCCATACCGCTTATGCCCCAGTTGTGAAGCTGTCCGGCTTGCCAATAATCTTCAAAATCCTCGCCTGCATACGGAGAATACTGAGTTCCGTGAAGCGGTGGACATTCGTTACGTGAATCAAAATAATCAAAGGAATCTTTAATTGTTACATCCGCTTCTATAAATAATTCATTACCGTTAGAATCATATAAATGCTCTTCCGGATTATTTGGATTTGTATAATAAAATCTTGCATTCGGCTCAACCGCTTCAACAGTGTAAAGAATTCTGTTATTTAATCTGGCCGCCTTTACATCCGGATCGGTGTTGCTTCCCCGATCAAGATTGGCAACCTTAAATATACCTTCGATACGAACCTGAGGTGTACTTAAGGATGTCTCTGCATTTGCCGAATAGCCTGTTATATAAAATACATTATCAAGCGGTTCCCCGGCAACAGCATTGCCATTTGCATCAACTTCTCTTTTACTTGCCGTAATCTTGGCTTTTCTTAACTGCTTCTGACTTACGCTGACCTTTTGAGAAACATGCAGATTATATCCATCCGGATAGTGCTCCCTGTCAACAGTCAAAACAACATTTCCGTCCTTATCATAATAATTTCCGTATGCAAGAGGTATTTCAACCTGCAATGTATCTGATATGGAAATATCTATATGGTTAACTATATGATTATCAGGCTTTACACTGTACCCTTCCAAGTCCGTTTCATCAGGCAATACCGCCTTGGCAAAATAAAATTCAACTCCGTCATCCGGATTATCTGCATTACCTTGAATTCTTGTCCTGTCAGCACTTAATGTCAGATACTTATCCGATGTGGCAGATTTAATTTCATTACCGTTAAATATAATAGGATAATCCTTTGGATCGTTATCATAAACTACCTGTCCGTTTTCTCTGATGACAGTTTTGTTTTCATCTTCATTATGATTTGGTGTAGAAACGATAAGACCCGAAGCTACTTCCGGTGCTATGCTTGTATAAGCATATACCTGTGCCAACTTATCATCATTATAATCAAAACCATCCGAAACGTAGCGAATGTATTTCTTATCATTATCCAGCAACGTATACTTCCACATAAAGGAGGTTTCTTCGGTTATCTTTGTAATCGCATTTCCTGTTTTAACATAATTTGAAGCCGGTACCTCCCTAAGAGAACCGTCATTTTGAACGGTATATACCTTATCATCGCAGGTTGCTACAAGAACATAATCATGATTATTATCAACCTCTGTAAGTGTTGCGGGGTCCGAAGCACTCGGTTCTCTTCTTGGTTCCGGAATATCCGTAACTATTGTTGCAGTTATGGAAAAGCTTCCCTGCTCATAAACAATCTTAGTTCCATCCTCGTTTAAATCCACATCCTGAATTACTTCTATTCCTTCATCTGCAAAGTGTACGATTGAAAGCTCTTCGTCCGACGCTATATCCGGTGCGTCTTCATATTCAATCTTAACCTCAACAGGTGCAAGCGGCTCAACCTTTTCGCCGTCCTTTAAGATTTCTATGTCAAAAAATCTTGCAAATGATATGCTTTCCGTTCCGTCCTGCTCCAATACCTTTGCTGCCGCTTTAATGTAAAATAAGTACTCCGGAGATGCAGGCATAATCTCGCGAACAGCAACCTCAAGCTCATCTGCAGGATAAGGAAGACTTCCTTCCGGTGCATTTATGGTTACTTTATAGCCTCTTTCGGGTACACCGGCGGTAAGTACAACCGCCTCAGATAGTTCATCTGAATTTTCTTCATCAGCATCATCCTCAGCATTATAGTCCTCATCCTGTTCCTCTGATGAGGTTATAGCTTCAGTAACCTCCGTATCTGTTACTTCTTGATTCGATGTGTTGTCCTCTGTGTCTCTCCTGTCAGTTGCAGACTCTGCAACCGCATCCATCGGAGTACTCACATCAACTGTTCCGTCATCGCTTACTGTTTCTGTAGCTTCTTCCGCAAAAACCAAGTTCTTAAACTGTGGTCTTATGACTGACATAACTACGGAAATAACCAGCAAAACCGCAAGCATTTTCTTGATTTTTAAAAGTAACTAATAATTCATCATTAGCATTAAAATTTATATTGTCATTTTCTTCATTATCATTTTTTTTAATTAAATCTAT
>CALGGL010000253.1 GCA_937915975.1 uncultured Lachnospiraceae bacterium
ATCGTGACTGGAGTTCAGACGTGTGCTCTTCCGATCTCCTAACATCGGACTTATTAATTCACTTGCTACATATGCAAGAATTAATGAGTACGGTTTTGTTGAGGCGCCTTACAGAAAGGTGGACAAGACTGATGCGTCCAATCCTGTTGTAACCGATGAGGTTGTATATCTTACTGCCGATGAGGAGGATAATTACAGGGTTGCACAGGCAAATGAGCCCCTTGATAAGGATGGACATTTTGTAAATAATAATGTTTCAGGTCGTTTCAGAGAGGATACAACCGAGTTCCCTAAGGCTAAGGTTGACCTTATGGATGTATCTCCGAAGATGGTATTTTCGGTAGCTACATCTATGATACCTTTCCTTGAGAATGATGATGCAAACAGAGCACTTATGGGTTCTAACATGCAGCGTCAGGCAGTTCCGCTATTAATGCCAGAAGCACCTATAGTAGGAACAGGTATGGAAGCAAAAGCAGCTGTTGATTCGGGTGTTTGTATAGTTGCCAAGCACGATGGTGTGGTTGAGCTTTCATCAAGTGAAAAAATAGTTGTAAAATGTGATGACGGAACAAAGGATGAATATAATGTAATCAAGTTTGCAAGAAGCAATCAGGGTAACTGTATGAACCAAAGACCGATTGTTAAGCGCGGTGATAAGGTAACAAAGGGTATGGTTATTGCTGACGGTGCTTCAACTGCAGGAGGAGAGATTGCACTTGGTAAGAATCCTCTTATAGGATTTATGACCTGGGAGGGTTATAACTACGAGGATGCGGTACTTCTCAGTGAAAGACTTGTGCAGGAAGATATATATACCTCAGTTCATATAGAAGAATATGAAGCAGAGGCAAGAGATACAAAGCTTGGACGTGAGGAGATCACAAGAGACCTTGCTGGTCTATCGGGAGATGCATTAAAGGATCTCGATGAAAACGGTATTATCCGTATCGGAGCAGAGGTTCGTGCCGGTGATATCCTTGTCGGTAAGGTTACTCCAAAGGGAGAAACCGAGCTTACTGCCGAGGAAAGACTTCTTAGAGCAATCTTCGGTGAGAAGGCAAGAGAAGTAAGAGATACTTCGCTTCGTGTACCTCACGGTGCATATGGTGTAGTTATGGACACCAAGGTATTTACAAGAGAAAACGGCGATGAGCTGCCTCCGGGAGTTAATAAGTCGGTAAGAGTATATATTGCACAGAAGAGAAAGATTTCAGTTGGTGATAAGATGGCAGGTCGTCATGGTAATAAGGGTGTTATTTCCCGTATTCTTCCTGTTGAGGATATGCCGTTCTTACCTAACGGACGTCCGCTTGATATAGTTCTTAACCCATTGGGCGTTCCTTCACGTATGAATATCGGACAGGTGCTTGAGCTTCACCTTGGTCTTGCAGCAAATGCTCTTGGATTTAAGGTTTCGACGCCTGTATTTGACGGTGCAAATGAGCATGATATTATGAGTGCTCTTGATATGGCTAACGATTATGTAAATGAAGATTGGGAAACTTTCTACGAGAAGTACAAGGATGATACCGAAAAAGAGGTTATGGATTATCTCTATGAGAACAGGGATCACAGAGAAGAGTGGAAGGGCGTTCCTATAAACAGAACAGGAAAGGTAAGGCTTCGTGACGGTAGAACCGGTGAGGAATTTGATTCACCTGTTACAATCGGATTTATGCATTATCTGAAGCTTCACCACCTTGTAGATGATAAGATACATGCACGTTCAACAGGTCCTTACGGAATGGTTACACAGCAGCCTCTCGGCGGTAAGGCACAGTTTGGTGGACAGAGATTCGGTGAGATGGAGGTTTGGGCTCTTGAGGCGTACGGAGCATCATACACTCTTCAGGAAATTCTTACCGTTAAGTCTGATGATATATCCGGACGTGTTAAGACCTATGAGGCAATTATCAAGGGTGATAATATTCCTTCACCGGGTATACCGGAATCTTTCAAGGTACTTCTTAAAGAATTCCAGTCACTTGCACTTGATGTTAAGGTGCTTACCGATGACGGTACCGAGGTTGAGCTTGGAGAAGATTATGATTACGGTGATGACAATATCCGTTCCGTAATTGAAGGCGACAGTGCCGGATACGAGGAGGATTTGGAGTCTCAGGGTTATAGCGGTATTGATGAAAACGATGAGCTTACTTCACTTGACGAAGATGAAGATGATTATGCGTTTGATGACGGATATAACGATGAAGATGATGATTTTTAATGAAAGGAGATTTGTAAGATGTCAGGATTTAACAATGATGTAAATCAGGATCAGGCAATAAGCTTTGATGCGATAAAAATAGGACTTGCATCTCCTGAGAAAATCAGAGAGTGGTCAAGAGGCGAGGTATTAAAGCCGGAGACTATCAATTACAGAACTCTTAAACCTGAGAAAGACGGCTTGTTCTGCGAAAAAATCTTTGGACCGAGTAAAGACTGGGAGTGTCACTGCGGTAAGTACAAAAAGATTCGTTTCAGAGGTGTGGTTTGTGACAGATGCGGAGTTGAGGTCACTAAGGCAGCAGTAAGACGTGAGCGTATGGGCCACATTGAGCTTGCTGCACCTGTATCACATATTTGGTATTTTAAGGGTATACCGAGCCGTATGGGTCTTATGCTTGATATATCTCCGAGACTTCTTGAAAAGGTATTATATTTTGCTTCATATATAGTTCTTGATCCGGGTGAAACTCCACTCGAGTATAAGGCAATATTAAATGAGCAGGAATTCCGTAAGGCAGAAGAGGATTACGGAAATAAATTCCGCGTAGGTATGGGTGCAGAGGCAATAAAAGAGCTTCTTGCGGCAGTTGACCTTGACAAGGAAGCAAAAGAATTAAGAGAGGAGCTTGATGGTGCATCAGGTCAGAAGAGAGCAAGAATCATTAAGAGACTTGAGGTAATCGAGGCATTCAGAAGCTCCAATAATAAGCCTGAGTGGATGATACTTGATGTTATCCCGGTTATTCCGCCGGATATAAGACCTATGGTTCAGCTTGACGGTGGAAGATTTGCAACATCAGATCTTAATGATTTATACAGAAGAATAATAAATCGTAATAACAGACTTAAGAGACTTCTTGAGCTTGGTGCTCCTGATATCATCGTTCGAAACGAAAAGAGAATGCTTCAGGAGGCTGTAGATGCTCTTATAGATAACGGAAGACGCGGACGTGCCGTAACAGGCCCGGGTAACAGAGCGCTTAAGTCACTTTCGGATATGCTTAAAGGTAAGCAGGGACGTTTCCGTC
The DNA here is from genome assembly GCA_937915975.1 of uncultured Lachnospiraceae bacterium. Taxonomy (GTDB): domain Bacteria; phylum Bacillota; class Clostridia; order Lachnospirales; family Lachnospiraceae; genus Coprococcus_C. The sequence goes on from CALGGL010000253.1 coordinate 3,261, forward strand.
AGAACCTTCTCGGTAAGCGTGTTGACTATTCGGGACGTTCGGTTATCGTAGTAGGACCTGAGCTTAAGATTTATCAGTGTGGTCTTCCTAAGGAAATGGCTATAGAATTATTTAAGCCGTTTGTTATGAAAGAGTTGGTAAGTGCCGACAAGGCTAATAATATTAAGGCTGCCAAGAAAAAGGTTGAAAGACTTGAGCCTGAGGTTTGGGATGTGCTTGAAAAGGTTATCAAGGAGCATCCGGTTATGCTTAACCGTGCTCCTACACTTCACAGACTCGGTATTCAGGCATTTGAGCCTATCCTTGTAGAAGGTAAGGCAATTAAGCTTCATCCGCTTGTATGTACAGCATACAATGCCGATTTTGACGGTGACC
>CALGGL010000254.1 GCA_937915975.1 uncultured Lachnospiraceae bacterium
AATAATTATTCAAAAAATAAAACCCTAATTACAAAACCTGTAATGTTTATTCGGATGTCTCAACATCATACATCTCAACAGTAACATTATTCGGCCACACAACCTGACAGTCACAATCACTTCTGTAGCTTACCTTGGTAAGAGAATTGGGAATATCATTCTCATAAAAAAGATTTTCCGGAATACTCATTACTCCCTGTGAAAAATATAACTCGGAAAGCTTCTTACATTTATAAAAGGTTTCTCCCTCGATACTTGATCCGGCGTTTGAAAGGTCAACCTTTGTAAGTGAGTCACAATCTATAAACGCTAACCGTGCCACCGTTTCCAGCTTCGAACCGGCTTCAAGGCTTACCTCCGTAACATTATTGCTGTCAAAGAAAGCACCCGTACCTATATAAGTTACACTCGCGGGAATAACATAGCTTCCTGCCTTTGCGCACGGATACGTAACAAGACTTGTCAGATCCTTGGTATAAAGCACTCCGTCAACCGAAGCAAAATCCGCATTATCCGGATCAACCTCTATATTTTCCATATCAGTTAACGAAAATGCCGAATTATATATCGTCGCTACATTCTTTGGAATATATACATATGTCAGCTTTGTTTCCGAAAAGCAGGCATCATCGATAGACAAAAGGCTCTCCGGAAGCTCAATCTCGGTAAGCTTCGGATTACCTGCAAAGGCATAATCTCCGATTTCTTCGACACCTTCCTCAAAAATCACCTTTTCAAGCTTATCACAGTCGGAAAACGCATAAGCACCTATCTTTTTGATACTTCCCGAAATAACCACATCAGCAACATCACTTTCGGCAAATGCATAATCTCCGATTTCGACAACCGTCTTTCCATCAATAGTGTCCGGAACAATAAACATGGACATCTCACCGATATATTTTTTCAATATCACTCCGTCTCCGGTTTCACTGTCAGCATATTCAAAATCCTCTTCTGTGGCAGCAATATAATACCTATGACCCGATGGAAGGTTTTCCGTATCTATATCGGTTACGGGAATTCCGTCTATAACGTACGGAATTTCAACGATATATTCGTCCCCAACATAGCCGCATACCACAAGAGATGCACCGTCCTGCCTGTAAACTATACCATCCTCTGAGGTCATTAAATCGGCATCGTCAATCTCAAACATCTGGCTTCCGTCCTTATAACAAAGATATGAACGAAGCAGCTTCTGATTACCGTCAGCGTCAAAGGCACCCTCCTGAAACCAAAGGTTATTACTGTTATAACAAATGGAAATTGCATACTTATCATCTATTATTTTTCCGTTGGCTGTTCCGTCCTCCCTTATACGATACATATCAAAGTCATCGGAGTTTACATAATATATCCATCCTTCTCCGTAAGCAAATGTAAAATTACTTATATTCATTTTTGCATCATATAAAGCATTTTTTTCCTTGCCGTTCAAATCAAGGTTATACATTACATTGTCCAAAATTGAATAAAGGAAAATACTGTCGTTTTCCACAAAGCCATAGCAGTAGTTTTTGTCCGAATTAAGTATCTTTCTGTGCTTACCGTTTAAGCTTGCTTTTTTTAAGCTTGTTGTGTTGTCATCGTTGAAAACCGTATAATATATATTTTTTCCGTAAACATTATACCAGCATAGGTTTTCATCGATTACTGTTTCCACCTTATCCTTTTTTATATTATATCTGTACACGTAACCCATGCTGTTATCTTCATTCATGGAAATGTAATAAAGGTATTCGTCTCCGTTTGATAAAAGAGCGTATTGCATCAGCATGGAGGTATTAAGTCCGTCTTTAATAACTCTGAGATTACTGCCGTCAAAATCCATATCACAGATTTTTATGCTTCCCGTTCCGTCATCCTGCATAAAGTAAACCTTGTCCTTACCAAGATTTATATACATAACATTCTGAGCAAGAAGTGTTGATGAGCCCACATAAAAAACATTGTCTTCCTTACTGAATTCGCATATATAAAGATTATAATTATGGTCAAGGAAATACTCATATTCGGAATCCTTAATGACCATACCGCCGTCATTTAACATATTGCTGTTGGAGTTACCAAGCATATCCACCTTTGGTTCCCAAGGTCTTATAAGTAACAATAAAACTGCCGCAACCGCAAGAAAGACAGCCGAAAAAGCAGGTATCAGTACCTTTGCAAGCTTTTTCTTTTTTTTCTTCTTTTTCCTTTTTACCTTTGATGTGGCACTGTAGTTTTGAACCGTACTTATTACATCCTGATTTGCCACAGTTATATACGGTGCAAGCCTTGCCAGAAGTTCATCCATAGTCTGAATTCTGTTTTCGGTATAAACCGCCAATCCGTCGGCAAGAGTTTCTTTTATATCCTCCGGAAGCTCACTGCCGTTTGGCAAAGATGGAAATGTAAGCGAGTCCTCCATAAGTCTTTCCATTGCCTCCGGTACAAGCCTGCCATACATACAATAATAAATAGTTGCACAGTGAAATCCCCATCACAAGCCGCTTTTTTAAACACGGTAACAAAATCAAAATCATTCAACAAGAAAGTAATAGTAGGTGGATGTGTACCCCAAGCAGAACGAAATATCCCAGGTCTTGAAAGCTGTAGCATAGTCGGTGTATCACAAATAGATAAAATTGATTATATAGTTGAGAAAACCTTAGAAGGAAATGTGGTACGTTTTTTAGAAAATAAAACACTTCCTTCATTATTATTACCAAAGATCAGAAGAAATAAATATATCGAAATAATTCCGATAAGTCAAGGATGTTTAGGCAGCTGTACTTATTGTAAAACGAAACAAGCAAGAGGGAAATTAATATCATATCCTATTGAACATATAGTTCAAGCGTGTAAAAATGCCTGGAATAATAATGCTAAAGAATTATGGATTACAAGTGAAGATACTGGTGTATATGGAAGAGATATAGGAACTAATTTACCGAATTTATTAGTAGAAATATTAAAAGAAATTCCTTCGGATGTAATGATTCGAATAGGAATGGCGAATCCTCCATATATTTTAGAAAACGTTAATTCAATGATTAAAGTATTAAATCATCCCAATGTTTATTCTTTTATTCATATACCGGTACAATCAGGTAGTAATGCTGTCTTAGATAAAATGCTTAGAGAATATACAATAGAAGAATTCAATTTTTTATGTGATAAATTCATCGAAGGTGTTCCTGATATAACTATAGCTACAGATATCATTTGTGGATTTCCGACAGAAACAAAAGAAAATTTCGAAGAAACTTTAAATTTGGTCGAAAAATATAAATTTCCTGTTATAAATATAAGTCAGTTTTATCCAAGACCTGGTACCGTTGCAGCTAAATGGAAAAAGATAGATACAAAAGAGGTGCATAATCGAAGCAAAGCTTTGGCTGAATTATTCGGAAGTTATTCCCATTATAAACATTTATTAAATACTAAACAAAGAGTGTGGATACATGATATAAA
>CALGGL010000255.1 GCA_937915975.1 uncultured Lachnospiraceae bacterium
CTCTTTCCCTACACGACGCTCTTCCGATCTCGGAATTAACAGGATTAATCTCCAGATGTCAGAGGATTTAGATAGTGGAGAAGTAGCAGAAAGATATCATCATGGAAGATGTGACGTGGGAAGTCCCTGGGCTACGGGAAGCGTAAGGAACTTCTGCGGATAAACAAGGAATGTTTATATGCTTAGACTGATTGAATTATTTGTATTCTGGTATCCTGCAATCATGTCGGTTGCGTGGGTAGCAGGCGGAATTTTATTTTACATAAGTAACGAGAAAAGAGACCCATTGCCGCTTTATGAAACGCCGATGGTCTCTATTCTTGTGCCTTGCTTTAATGAGGCAGACACGATAGAAAATACAGTAAAAAGACTTTCGGAACTCGAATATCCAAATTATGAAATCATAGCTATAAATGACGGAAGCAGTGACAATACTTCCGAAATCATTAAAGAGCTTCTTAATCGGTATGATAAATTAAGATTCATTGATTTAAAAGAAAATAACGGAAAGGCGAACGCTCTTTATCTCGGACTTATTGCTGCGAAAGGCGAGATACTTATGGGCGTTGATTCTGATGCTTACATTTTGCCGGATGCTCTTAATTATATGGTTCCGCATTTTACAAATCCGTATAACGGTGAGCGTGTGGGTGCCGTTACGGGTAATCCGAGAGTTAGAAACAGGAGCTCGCTTCTTGCCAAGCTCCAGAAGAGCTTGCAAAAACCTTTCGAATTGACATGGAAACCATCGAAAAAATGCAAAATGAACGCATGGTGGTTCTTCCAACCAACATAATACCCGAAGACCTTGGCATAGGACGAAAATCAAAGCAAAAAGAAAAGTTAAAGCAACAAAGAAAAGGCAATAAAAAAAGCAAGAAAATGTCGGAAGAAATAATAATTAAGTAAATAAATAACAGGTTTATACAAGTGCTAAGCATAGCGTTAAGTGTCAACGTGCTATGCGTGCACTTGTATAAACCTGTTTTTTGTGTTAATTCATCTTACAATTCTTATCAAGACAAGGTGCGGCCTTATCAAAGGCAGGATTAAATGCGTAGAAGTTCTTGGAGTCAAGCTTATCTAAGATAAGTCTGATACTTTCTCCGAACCTCTGGAAATGGACTATCTCCCTTGCGCGAAGGAACTTGATAGGTTCATAGACATCAGGATAATCCTTACAAAGACGAAGGATATTGTCGTATGTTGAGCGAGCTTTCTGCTCAGCCGCCAAGTCTTCGTAAAGGTCAGTAAGCGGATCACCCTTGCTTTGGAATTCACATGCGTTAAAAGGAACTCCGCCGGCTGCCTGAGGCCATATACCTGTTGTATGGTCGATATAATATTTATCAAATCCGGAGGCTTTAATCTCTTCCATAGAAAGATTTTTAGTAAGCTGATAGATAATAGTGCCGACTATTTCAAGATGTCCAAGCTCCTCAGTACCGATGTCATTTAACGTCGCCATGCACTCCTTATACGGCATGGTATATCTTTGTGACAGGTAACGCATGGAAGCTCCCATCTCTCCGTCAGGTCCGCCGTACTGGCTTATAATAGCCTGTGCCAGCTTGGCATTTGTCTCCTTTATATTTACAGGACATTGCAGTCTTTTTTCATATACCCACATTAGCAGCCACACTCTCCTTCCCAAGGCCAAGGCTTATTTACCCAGTCCCAATAATTATTTACATCTACATCATATCTTGATATTGGACCATAATTACAAGTGTAATCATTTAAGGCCTTTTCACGAAGCTTTCTGTAATGATTATAAGCATCTATTCCGTCAGGACAATCAGGGTGTGTATTAAGATAAAGAGTTATATCATCCAGCATAAATGATACTTCATTTAAAAAGTCAAATAATTCTTTTTTACTCATTTTATTCATGACTATCTCCCCCTTACTCCACAGAATATTTTGTTTAAGCAAGGAAATGCTGTGCCTTCGCATATTGCGGTTTTTTGATTATAAAGATCCTCCCACTGCTGCATAGGAACATAAGCCATAGCCAGTGGCATTGCATTTAAATTAAGGAATTCATCAAAACAATCGTAATCTTTTTTACGCATGTTACCTGTCATGTTTTGGTTCATATTGCATTTTGAATTTGGACGCTGATTTATATTGCGGTTCATGTTTCGGCTCATGTTCTGTCCCGAACCGCAATTGCTGCGTCCGTAGTTTCTGAATGAATCCAAGAATAATACCTCCGTTTTTATGAAATATTATTAAAAAATTTCATAGCTTTATTTGATTTATTTTATGTAAGTGATGACTGTGGTGTTACCGAAATAATTTATTTCTTTCGGATGATGTATTGTTATTTTTGCCAAACTAATTTATACTATGAATTGTTTTATGATTTATAATAAGGTGAAAGAAATGAGAAACGAACTGATATGCGCAGGTGGAAAAACCTATTATTACGCAGGCCTTTATAAAATAGGGTTATATAAAATAGATGAAATCAATGTGTGTCTTATAGATGCAGGTATTGATGAAGAGATTGCTATAAAGCTTGACAGACTAATCGAAGAAAAGGGATGGAAGGTAAGCCTTATTATCAATACTCATTATCATGCGGATCACTGTGGCGGTAATTATTATTTTCAACAAAAGTATAAATGTAAAATATATGCAAGTAAAATGAATGCAGCGCTTATATCTAATTACGATATATGCCCGGCGATAGTTTGGGGAGCAACGCCGCTTACCGTACTTCTTGACCATTATTATTATGCCAATTCCACCGATGCGGAGGATATAGCGGGAAAGGAACTTCCTGATGGACTGTCTCTTCTTGAGCTTCCCGGACATGCTATATCCATGCTGGGAGTAAGAACGGATGATGATGTGATATTTTTGGGAGATGCACTGGTAGGTGTTGATACGCTGAAAAAAGAGAAGTTGACGTATATATATGATATAGGGGATTACCTTACCAGCCTTGATAAGGTTGAAAAGCTTAGCGCAAAATTATTTATACCGTATCACTCGGAGCCTGTAAGAGATATAAGGGAGCTTGTCAGGATAAACAGGGATAATGTAATGACGAATCTTAAAAGGATAAAGGCTATATGCAAAACTCCGAGACATTTTGATGATATAGTAAGAGAGTTTTTCAATGACATAGATATGGAGCTTACCTTGTATAAATATAATGTTAAGGGTGGAATAATAAAGACATATCTTACATATCTGCACAACACGGGACAGATGGAAACGGAATGCTTTGATAATTATCTGATGTGGCAGACAATAAAAAGATAAAATACAGAGGATTATTTACGGGGATGAAGAGTAAAAAAATACGCAAAAATATTATTAAATGGATTATAATTCTCGGACTTCTTGCTTTCGGGTTTATAAAAAACAGAGAGTTTATGCATGAGGCGTTTCTTGAGATTAAGCACACACCGGTTAAGGTGCTTGCCGCATGTTTTTTGCTTGCCAATTTATTTTTCATTGCAGAGGGTGCGATTATAAGCTGTATGACCAAGTCAAAGGATAAGAAAAGGTTATCTCTTCTTGAGGGCATAAGCTGTACTTATATGTGTGCCTTTTACAGGCTTGCAACGTTAGGAAGCGGAAACGGCATTGCTCAGATTTATTATTATAATACCAAGGGGATAGATGTAAGTGAAGGAACGGGTATGGCGATAACCCAATATACCTTTCAGAAGATTACCATTGGTATAATGGGAATTATCTCTTATATTCTTCTTATTTTAAGAGGCAATAAGGCACTTATGAAGTACTCCTGGCTTATGCTTGCGGGTGTGCTTGTAATAAGCTTTATTTGTGGATTTCTTTTTATCATAACGGTATCAAAAACCATTTCAAAATTTGTTATAGCAATAGCAAGAAAAATTATCAAAAAGGAAAGCAGGCTTCAAAAGAAAATCGACAAGCTTGAGGCTGCTGTAAATGCTCTCCAGACTCAGGGAAGGATAATGTGGCATGATAAGAAATTATTTATAACGGTTGTGGTGCTTGATATATTGAAGCTTTCCTGTTGGTATGTTATACCCGGGGTTTTATTTTCGAAAAATTTCGGTCTTAATCCGTTTATGTGTTTATCACTTATGGCGGTATGTAATATGCTTGGCTGTGTTATGGTTGCACCTTCGGGAATCGGAACACTTGATTTTGTGTTTGCCCTTTTATTTAAGACCGTTGTAAGAAGCGGAAAAGCTATAGCTGCGGCTATTGTAATATACAGATTTTTTACATGGGTTGTGCCATTTATAATAGGTCTTATACCGGCAGCATTTTTAAATAATAAAAGAGATAAAGAAGATAGTCTGGTCAATTTGAAGGAAACGGATTCTGATGGAATCAAAAAAACTGATAAAGAGTGATAAAAAATGGAGGAATTACTTTGGATAAATGGGTTGTTCTCGGAATAAAAAAGACTGACAATGAAAATGAGATAAAAAATACTGCGGCATTCAGCAGTATCGCCGGCTCTGTTATAAGATTTACAAAAGACCGCTCATGTCACAGTTATATTCTTGCCGCAGCAGATTATGATGTGTCAGGTATGCCTGTTCTTGATGAAAAAAAGGATGCAGGGACGACATGGGTCATGGATAATGTCATCATTTCAACTGATTCAGGCAAGGAGAGAACAGTAAAAGCAGACTACGGTAAGTATGTTGAGTCTGAAGGACTTGATATATATAATCACATGGTTTACCCGTATGGAGAAACTGTTTTTGAAGGAGTTTATGATTTTGGGAGTGATATGGATATAACGTATCTCAAATGGCTGGATCAGACAGATAATATCATGCTCAGCTTTTATGATTATGGAAAAAATGAATATGTACGGGTCATGACGGATACTGATTACATGGAAAATGATGAACTTGAGAATTATCTTAAGAATAATGTGCTGAAGGTATCATTTGAGATAGTTGATCTTTCTGATATGGAGAGTATACCGGCATTTACGGTAACCGGAGGTGATGGCAGTGATTGAAATCAGGAATCTGAGCAGATCTTTCGGAAGCACGCTGGCCCTTTCTGATTTTTCGCTTGACATTGCTGAAGGGAGCCTCTGCGGTAGTGGAGAAAGATACAGCAGCAGGACTT
>CALGGL010000256.1 GCA_937915975.1 uncultured Lachnospiraceae bacterium
GGTTACAACATAGTATATGATGCCATGTTAAAGCAGGGTGATAAATATGTATTTATTCCGGGCAAGGACTACAAAACACCGGATCCTGAAGAACCTGTAGGTGAAGCAATGGACGGATTTATAAATGTATATGCCGTATGTTTTGCTGACAGCAATCCTGAATACTATGATTTTCTTGATTGGGGCGGTGCGCCGCTAAAGCAGGTTGAAGCTTTGGATACTCCGAACGGAGAAACCGGTGACGATACAGATTATGATGATATTTGGAAAATGGCAGCCGGAGAATATTATTTTGCAAGCGGTGCCGGCGCCTGGTCAACAGACCTTACCCTTTACGAAGACGGAACTTTTGATGCCCAATACCACGACTCCAATATGGGTGAATCCGGTGACGGTTATGATGGTACAACCTACTTTGGCATATGCTCCGGTCAGTTCACTATAACCGGAAAGGTTGATGATAATATATATGAAATGACTATGGAAATTACAGATCACTCCCCATTAGATGAAGAATATATCGAAACCTACGAGGAATCTGATTACAAGAACCGTATGGTTTCCTCCGAAGTATACGGTATCGATGGCGGCACAACCTTCTGGCTCATCCTGGAAGACACCCCAACAGACGAATTGCCTGAAAGCTTCATATCCTGGATGGCTATGTCCCGTGCCTGGGGCGATGATATCCCTGCCACACTTCCGTTTAACGGCATATATAACATAGATGGAGACGCCGGCTTCGGGCAATAGCAATAAAAAAATAAAATATTAAAAAAATTATTGAAAATTCGACCAAAAGCCTCCATAATTTATCTAATGTACGGTAGATATTTTATGGAGGTATTGTTATTATGTCATTTAAAGAAAAATACAATGAAAGTAAAAGTATTTTATTAATGGGCTTTCTGTTTGTTTTTGGTATTATATTGTTATCCTTTACATCCAAAAATGCATCTTATACATTTTCCGGAAAAGCAAAGGACGGAAATGCGATAGTGGCATCCGGCGGTGAATTTAAGAAAAGCGATATAATAACTATTGATATAGATTTTTTAACCCCTGCTTATGCGGAATCAAAGGGGGCAAACAGATTTGGATTAACACATTCCTACTATTATATCGCCTGGTTGGATGACGGAAGCCTTATAACTATTTCCGCAAAAGATGCAAATAAGATTCAGGAGCTCAATAAATTCTCAAGCGAAGTATATGATTATGTTATGGGAAAAACCAGCGTTGCACCAAAACCGATTACCGTTACAGGAGAGCTTCACAAGTTGGATTCCGAGGTTGCTGAGTACTTTAAAAAAGAGGTTGAAATAGCAAAGTATTCTCTTAATCCGAATACAATGTCCATGGAAGTTGACAACTCCAAATTCACAAAGATATACGATTTGGAAATCGACACCAGCTACTCCAGAACGCTAATGGCAATTTTCACCATATTTGCAATTGTACTTACATTTGCATCAGGCGCCGGTCTGCTATACATAATAATAGGTTCAAAATCAAAGTCCTCAACCTCATCCGCATCGGCTTATTCCGATACATATGAAACCCGGACATCCGCAATGAGCGATAACGATCCTATATTTAACCGCTCCTTCTACAATACATATGCAAACAAAGGCTCTGTAAACAATACAAGTGAAAAAACAAAAGATTCCGAGCCCGATTACGAGCCCGGAAGTTTAAACTATGATTCTGATAACGACTCCGAAGAAACTGACGAACCAATATCCACCGGCAGCAAATTCAAATTAAAAGATAACGACTAAATCTAGCTTATCATAGCTCCGGCAGGCATATCCTTTTCTGCGGTAAGGAGTGCGAGATTGCCCTCAAAATCCTCTGCACAAAGGAGCATACCCTCTGATAAAACTCCTGCAAGCTTGGTTGGCTTAAGATTGGTTATTACAACAACCTTCTTACCGACCATCTGCTCAGGTGTGTAGTAATTCTTAATTCCGGATACAATCTGAAGCGTCTTACCGTTAACCTGAACCTGTGAGCATAAAAGCTTCTTGGAATCCTTTACTTCCTCACAAGCGATAATTTCACCCATCTGAAGTGACATTCTGTTAAACTCATCTATTGTTATTTCTTCCTTTTGCTTGGTTTCAATTGTCGGAATCTTAAGCTCAGGTCTTTTTTCCTTCTTCGGCTTTTCTTCCTCAGGCTCTTCCTCAGCCTTTGAAGGGAAGCGTCTTTCAATTTCGTCAAGCATAGGCTCTGCATCAATTCTTGCAAATAATATCTCCGGCTCTGCAGTTACCTTAGCACCCGACGGATAAAGACCGAAGCTTGATAACTCAGTTACTCTTCTTTTCTCAGCATTTAACTGCTTTAATATCTTTTCCGATGTCTCAGGCATAAACGGCTCAAGCAAAGATGCACCTACAATTATGCTTTCAACAAGATTATATAATACGGTATTAAGTCTGTCCTTATGCTCTTCATCCTTGGCAAGTACCCAAGGCTCAGTCTCATCAATGTACTTATTGCATCTTCTGAACAGGTTAAATATCTCTGTTATGGCATCAGCTACTCTAAGCTTGTCCATGCAGGCATTAACCTTTAATCTCGTATCCATAACCACCTTCTTCAAGTCCTCATCCACTAACTGGTTATCTCCCGAATTGGTAACTACTCCGTCAAAGTACTTATTAGACATGGATATGGTTCTGTTAACAAGATTGCCAAGAGTATTGGCAAGATCTGAATTAATTCTCTCTATAACAAGCTCCCATGAAATTATTCCGTCATTTTCATACGGCATCTCATGAAGAAGGAAATATCTAACGGCATCCACGCCGAATAAGTCAACCATGTCGTCCGCATAGATAACATTTCCTCTTGATTTACTCATCTTGTTACCCTTGTTATTGCCCTGCAAAAGCCAAGGATGTCCGAAAATCTGCTTAGGTAACGGTAAATCAAGCGCCATAAGCATACAAGGCCAGTAAATAGTGTGGAATCTTAAAATGTCCTTACCGATAAGATGTAAATCTGCCGGCCAGTATTTTTTAAATAATTCATCACTAGGCTCGTCCACCCTGTAACCAAGTTCGGTAATATAGTTTGAAAGCGCATCTATCCATACGTAAACTACATGCTTAGGGTCAAAATCAACCGGTATTCCCCACTTAAATGAAGTTCTGGATACACATAAATCCTGTACACCCGGAAGAAGGAAATTGTTCATCATCTCATTCTTTCTGGACTCCGGCTGAATAAAGTCCGGATTGGAATTTATATACTCTATAAGCTTTGGTGTATATTTACTGAGCTTAAAGAAATATGCTTCCTCCTTTGCAGGAGAAACCTCACGTCCGCAATCAGGGCATTTACCGTCAACCAACTGTGACTGCGTAAAGAAAGACTCACAAGGAGTACAGTACATACCCTCGTATTCTCCTTTGTATATATCGCCCTTATCATAAAGCTTCTTGAAAATCTTCTGAACCTGCTTCTCGTGATCTTCATCGGTAGTTCTGATAAACTTATCATAGGAAGTATTCATGAGATCCCAGATACCCTTTATCTGGGTTGATACCTCATCAACAAATTCCTTCGGTGTTGAAAGGTTTTCAAACGCCTTTATCTCTATCTTTTGTCCATGTTCATCTGTTCCTGTCTGGAATCTTACATCATATCCCACAAATCTCTTATATCTTGCAATACTGTCTGCCAAAACGATCTCATAGGTGTTACCTATATGAGGCTTACCTGATGTGTATGCTATGGCTGTTGTGATGTAATACGGTCTCTTTGACATTTTATTTCCCCCTTTTTTATATAGTTCTTCTATTCTTAATCGATTAGATTTTTCTCTTTAATGAATATCAAAGGCAGATTGTCTCTGCCTTTATAAGTATTTAACCTACTCTTAATTTAAACTTTTGTTCATCACGTTCGTTGTCGACTATCTCTATCTGTCCGCCCAAGGCTCTTATCTTTCCGTCGAAATCTTCATATCCTCTTAAGATATATTTGATATCATCGATAGTGCTTATACCCTCTGCCGCAAGTGCTGCGATAACCAGCGCCGCTCCCGCTCTAAGATCCGGAGCAACCAGATTGGCACCTGTATATCCCTCTACACCGGTAATTATAGCAGAGTTTCCTTCAACCTTTATCCTTGCGCCCATGCGCGCCAGCTCATTTACATATTTAAAACGATTTTCGAATATGCTCTCGGTTATGATACTGTTACCTGATGAAAGAGCAAGTGTAGTAGCCATCTGCGGCTGCATGTCTGTCGGAAATCCCGGATAAGGAAGTGTCTTTATCTGCGTGGATTTCATCCTTCCGTCAGCCATAACCCTTATGGAATCATCATACTCTATAACAGTTGCACCAATCTCAGAAAGCTTTGAGGATATAGCCTCCATATGCTTAGGGATAACATTTTTAATAAGAATATTTCCCTTAGTGGCAACCGCCATCGTCATAAATGTACCGGCCTCAATCTGGTCAGGAATTATAGAATATTCCGTTCCGACAAGCCTTTGTACACCACGTATTCTTATTACATCGGTACCGGCACCCTTGATGTTTGCACCCATACTGTTAAGGAAGTTTGCAACATCAACTATGTGCGGTTCCTTTGCAGCATTTTCTATAGTGGTTTTTCCTTCTGCAAGAACTGCCGCCATCATTATATTAATCGTTGCACCAACGGTTACAACGTCCATATAAATGTGACGACCGATAAGGTTATCCGCTTTAGCCACAACCTTACCTCCGCTTACTATATCCACCTTTGCGCCAAGTGCCTCAAATCCCTTGATATGCTGGTCGATAGGACGAAGTCCTATATCACAGCCACCCGGAAGAGCCACCTGTGCATACTTGAATTTACCAAGCATAGAACCAAGCAGATAGTAGGATGCTCTTATTTTTCTTATGTACTCATCATCAACACATAGATTATCTTTATCTATAGTCTTTCCGCAAATTGAAACCGTGTGTAAATCTATATATTTAACAGTAGCGCCAAGAGCCTCTATCGCTCTGAGCAGTACCTTTGTATCTTCTACATAAGGAACATTTTCAATGATACATTCATCGTCAGTAAGAATAGCCGCAGCAAGAATACCTAAAGCAGCATTTTTTGCACCGGCAATTGTTACTTCACCATCTAAAGGCGTACCGCCTTTAATCACATACTTTTCCATTTTACACCTCTTGACTTTATGTATTAGGCATATACATAGTCTTAAAGATTATATCACATTTGTGAAAAAAGTAAACCCAAAATTACTTGTCAGCTTCACAGTAAATACATCTGTAAACGCGGTTTTTTTCGTCAGTTAGCACAAATATCTGTGGGATATCTGTTTCAACAGAGGTGATACAGCGTGGATTTTTACATTTTTTTACATTTATAAGCTTCTTAGGAAGCGCAACCTTCTTTTTCTCGATTGTCTGACCGTCCTTGATAATACTTACCGTAATATCCGGGTCAATGTAGCCTAACACATCAAGATTTACATCATACTCCTGATCGATTTTAAGAATATCCTTCCTGCCCATCTTGTTGCTCGTAACATTTTGGAGTATCGCTATGCTACAGTCAAGCTTATCAAGCTCAAGGTCATGATATACCTGAAATGCCTTTCCGGCGGAAATGTGGTCTAATACAATACCGTTTTGTATACTGTCTACCTTCATTTATACATTCACCCCCAAAAGTGTAAGAATAAGTGCCATACGGACATATTTACCGTTAAGCGCCTGTCTGAAGTAAGCTGCACGCGGGTCATCATCAAGCTCGGTGGAAATCTCATTTACACGTGGCAGAGGATGCATAATCGAGAGTGTTTCCTTTGCATTTTTAAGCTTACTTTTATCCAATATGTATGTATCCTTCAAACGAACATAATCAGCCTCGTTGAAGAATCTTTCCTTCTGTACTCTTGTCATGTAGATTATGTCGAGCTCCGACATAACCTCTTCCATGGTCGTAACTTCCCTATAATCTATATTATTCTTCTCGAATACTTCTGTGATTATATAATCGGGAACCTTTAATTCCTTTGGAGAAATGAGTATAAATTTTATACCCTCATATCTCGAAAGCGCCTTAATAAGTGAGTGAACCGTTCGTCCGAATTTAAGGTCACCGCAAAGACCTATGGTGAAATTATTTAAATCTCCCTTTTCACGTTTTATCGTAAGAAGGTCTGTAAGCGTTTGTGTCGGGTGATTATGTCCGCCGTCGCCGGCATTTATAATTGGTACAGGTGACACCATGGAACCGAGCATCGGTGCACCTTCCTTCGGATGTCTCATAGCGATTATATCTGCATAACAGCCTACAACTCTTATGGTGTCTCCCACGCTTTCACCCTTCGTCGCCGAAGATGAATCGGCAGAAGAAAAACCAAGTACATTTCCACCTAATTCCATCATAGCTGCTTCAAAGCTAAGTCTGGTTCTTGTACTTGGTTCAAAAAATAAAGTAGCAAGCTTTTTACCCTTGCACGCCTCTTTGTATTTGTCATGATTACTTATAATATCGAGTGCGAGATTAAGTATCCCATCAATTTCTTCAACACTCAAATCGGTCGGATCAATTAAATGCTTCATCTTTACGCTCCCATCTGTTTACGGAAAGAATCTTCATATCACAAGCAATTATATCCCCCCGTAAACTATTAATAATTCTACGTCTAATAATATTCCAAAGCGCTCTCTGTGTCAACTGTTATCATTAATGGTTTTCGTAACCTTAACCCTGTTATCGGTAAATATTTTTTCAATTTTTTTCTTGTCCTCTCTGTCACAGACGAGAACATACTGTTTTCTGTTTGCCCTTATCTTTAGTATGATGGTACTTCCGTCATTTTCATCATAAACAAGCTTGTAGCTTTTCATAAATTCCCAATCGATAAATGTTGTATCGATAAGTGCCCCGTCTTCGGTTATCCCACTTTGTATCTTGGTCTGAAGAATTATAAAAAGCACCATACAGATTACAGCCGGTAAAAAAATATAATAATGATAGATAATCATAATAACGGCAAATATCAGACCGACATTTGCCATTATTATCTCGTAGCCGCTCATCCTGTGATGAAGACGGCTTGGTATTATTATTTGTTCCTGCCTTTTAATGGCTGATATACAAAGCCACACCGATATACCAAAGCCAAGAAAAAGCACCATACCAAGTATGGTTATCCAATATTTCCAATCCATAAATTAACTCCACAAATGAGACAAGGGGACAGGCATCTTGTCACATTTTACTAACTCCGACAGTATATAAAAATGTACTCGCATGGCACGTGTTACTTAACGCCATGCTAAGCACATTTTTATATACTGTCTTCAAATATTGGCTGCATGATGTGACAAGGTGCCTGTCCCCATGTCACATATAATTCTACTTACTGTTTATAAGGGTGTACATTACAGCCTTTTCTGCGTGGCGGCGGTTTTCTGCCTCATCTAAGATGAGGTCAAGATGCTTCATCTCCACACTCTTTGAAATCTCAAAGCCTACATGCATCGGCATGTCGTGCATAACCACTGCATGACTTCCTTCAAGGAAAGCATCATTTATCTGATAAGGCATCATTTTAGCCATAATCTCTGCCTTTTTCTCTGCGAACTCAGGATTGTTGAAAAATTCCATATCAACCCATGTATCGGTATAGAGGATATCCATTTCCTTTACATAGGTTTTTGCCTCATCTATTGACATGGCAGGATCAAGTTCAACATAGTGGCCTGTAGCCTTTGCCTCCTCATAAAATGCATCGTCACAGGCGGTATTGTTAACAAGCGGAGTAAGTCCGTAAAGAGTTCCCTTTTTCATCTTTGCAAAGAACTCAACAAGTGAATTAAATACATTATTCTTTGCTCCGATATAAAGAAGCTTCACATCAAGACTTCCGAAATGCTCGATAATAGTAAGTGCATCCGCAAGAATCTGGCATGGATGATAAGAATTATCACAGCCGTTAATAAACGGAACCGTTACATTCTTTCCGAAAAGCTCAACAGTCTCATTCTTAACAAGACGTGCCATAATTATATCAACATTTCTGCATACATATTTAATCTCCGATACAGGCTCTCCGAGTACAAAGTTCGAATCCTCCCAAAGCTGGTTAAAATATGTACCGCCGAGCTCGGTTATACCTGTCGTAAAAGAAAGAAATGTTCTTGTTGAAGTCTTCTCAAACAAGGTATAAAGCTTCTTTCCCTTAAGAGCCTCACTGTACTTTTCAGGATTCTTCTTCATATCCTGCGCAAGCTCCAAAATATCCATCAATTCCTCCGCAGAGAAATTCTTGAAATTAAGCATATTCTTCATAATTAAATCTCCTATAATAAATTATAATATACAACTACCAGGTCGGATAAGATTAGACAAATCGCTAAGTACCGCTGCGTCCGAGAGTAGCGAGAGCGTGCCTGCGTTGGATTTAGTCTAATCTTATCCGACCGTCATACTATAAATACGATTTCAATTTGTCAGCCATATCGATGCGCTCCCATGGGAGGTCTACATCGGTTCTTCCGAAGTGTCCGTAGGCTGCTGTCTGCTTGTAAATAGGTCTTCTTAAGTCAAGCATCTTGATTATGCCTGCCGGTCTTAAGTCGAAGTTTTCTCTTACGATTTCAACAAGCTTCTCATCTGATATTTTGCCTGTTCCAAAGGTATCTATCATAATTGAAGTAGGTCTTGCAACACCTATTGCGTATGAAAGCTGTATCTCACATTTATCTGCTATACCTGCTGCCACGATATTTTTTGCAACGTATCTTGCAGCATATGCAGCCGAACGGTCAACCTTGGTACAGTCCTTTCCGGAAAATGCTCCGCCGCCGTGACGTGCATATCCGCCATAGGTATCAACTATTATCTTACGTCCTGTAAGTCCGCTGTCTCCGTTTGGTCCGCCAATTACAAATCTACCTGTAGGATTTATGAAGAATTTGGTGTTCTCATCCACCATCTCCTTTGGAAGTATCTCATCAAACACATATTTCTTAATATCTGCATGAATCTGCTCCTGAGTTACCTCTTCGCCATGCTGGGTTGAAAGAACAACAGCATCAAGTCTTGACGGCTTGCCGGTTTCATCATACTCTACGGAAACCTGTGTCTTTCCGTCCGGTCTAAGATAAGGAAGTGTTCCGTTCTTTCTGACCTCAGTAAGTCTTAAAGCAAGCTTATGTGCAAGCGAAATAGGATACGGCATAAGCTCAGGAGTTTCGTTGGTGGCAAAGCCAAACATCATTCCCTGGTCTCCGGCACCGATTGCCTCTATCTCATCATCACTCATTGTATTTTCCTTTGCCTCAAGTGCCTTATCAACACCCATAGCTATATCCGATGACTGTTCATCAATTGCTGTGATTACTCCACACGTATCGCAGTCAAAACCATACTTGGCTCTGTCATATCCGATACCTCTTATAGTTTCACGAACTATTTTCTGTATATCAACATAAGCCTTTGTTGATATCTCACCCATAACAAGTACAAGACCTGTTGTAATAGCTGTCTCACAGGCAACACGACTCATCGGGTCCTGAAGAAGCAAAGCATCAAGTATGGCATCTGAAATCTGATCACAGATTTTATCAGGATGTCCTTCTGTTACTGACTCTGATGTAAATAATAATTTTTCCATTTTTATCCTCCAAAAAACAAAATCCGGCAAGCAACCGGATTTGAAAACAAATATGCTCAAATCCTCTTATTGCTCGACTACCACATAGTATCGCTCAGGTCGGCACCTTCCGACAGTGTCGGGGTTGCCATGGCTTCACAGTCCCTTATGACTCCACCATTCTGAATAAGAGAGTTCTCTTATAAAATATAAACATACATTACATTATATATTCCAATTTGTCAAGTGATATAACAAGGGAGACAGGCATCTTGTCACATTTTATAAGTTTTCCAGTACATCAGATAAAAATAGATCTATATGTTAGCTAGTCATCAATTTGCTAAATCAAAGCGTTCAATTCTTTATAGGTGCTAAAAATCGAAAACTCGCTGCACTCAAACAGTTCGATTTTTTTAACGCACCTATATGCGAATTTTCACTTTTAATTTAACGCAAATCGGACTAAATGCTAACATATAGACCTATTTTTATCTGATGTACTTTAAACATGATGTGACAAGGTGCCTGTCCCCTGTTACACCACTTGACAAATTGGAAAATCCCCACAGCCGAAATTTTTCAACCATGAGGATTTTTACGTATATATAGGGGTGTACTATAATCTTTTTTTAATTGCCTTAGCGAGCTCGTTTTGTGCTTCGCTTTCGGTCTCAAGCTGCTTCCAGGTTACCTTTACATCGTCTCCCTTAAATCTTGGAATGATATGCATATGGAAATGATTAACTGTCTGTCCGGCAGCCTCTCCGTTATTCTGGACTATGTTAAGTCCGTCGCAGCCTGTTTCTTCCTTTATTGCCCTTGCTGCTATGGTTGCAAATGAAAATACCTTTGCCGCCATTTCTGCATCAAGTTCATATATATTATCGGAATGTTCCTTAGGAATGATTAGTGCATGTCCCTTGTTGGCAGGTGCCACATCGAGTATGCATTTAAAATCACTACTTTCATAAATTGTTGCTGACGGGATATCTCCCTTTGCAATCTTGCAGAATATGCAATCTTCTTTAATCATCTTCAATACCTCCTATTTGTGACAGGCTTCTTGCCCTATGTCACACTCTAAAGCCTCTGTTACTGTAGTCCACACCGGAAAGACTTTCATTTAAGGTTCCCTTACCATAGGTAAGTCCTGCATATACCTGATGGGTATTTTTCATAACAGGTCCCTCATCGTCTATCTCGTGCAGCTTCTCGAAGCCGGTACGAAGATTATCCATCATATTCTGGCATCTGTCAAGTTCACAGGGTTGTCTCTTTACAGCCGAATCAATAAGCTTTGTATAAATGTATCTTAAAATATTCAGATAGGTTTTTCCCTTTTCGTCTGCCGGATTTATGGCAGACATAAGTTCATTATGTACCTTTTTTGCCTGATTGATATTTTTCAAATATTCGTCCTTATCTTCCTTTTTATATGCCGATAATGCGTCTTCAACATACACCTTTTCCATATCAAAGAGGATAAGTATAAGCCCGCTGTGATTAGCCTGTGTTATTCTTAAGGTAAAATCCTTTTTTAATTCGTCGGTCATATATGCCTCCGTTAATTATCTGATTTAACTGTAAAATGCTTAATCCTACTGTAACAACTGTAAGAGTGATTCAGGTCTTTCATTGGACTTCTGCATCATTGATATAGCTGCCTGTGAAAGAACATCCTGCTGTGTATAATTGGTCATTTCCTCAGCCATATCGGTATCCATAATTCTTGAATATGCGGCTGTTAAGCTTTCACCCTGAACCTCAAGATTATCATATATATCGTTGAGTCTGTTTTCGTAAGCACCGAGTCTTGAACGGATATTTGATACTCTCTTAACTGCCTCATCAATTGCCTCAATTGCCTTTGATGCATACTCATTGGTATACATTATAAGATTATCTATCTTAAGTGACTTAGAGCTTACGCTTGGAATATCAAGCTTTAACTCTTCGCCCGAATTAGCACCTGTCTGAATTGTCATAACACCCGCCGTAAGAACCTCTATAACAGTATCTGTTTCAGCAGGATCATAGGTTTCAGGATCAACATCCACAAGCATCTCAAATCCGTTTCTGTCGATTATTCTTATGGAATTACCCTCTGCAGTATAGGTTGCTGTTGTACTAAAGCCCTTATCCGAAGGAGTAATGCTTGCAACGCAATCCTTACCAACCTCTTTATCACCATCACTTATTCCGAGAAGTGCCTCAAGCTCAGGATTGTTAATATTAATCTCAACCCTTTGGTCCTTACCGTAAGCATTTGTTCTGAATATTACAGGTGCACCCGAAGCAAAATCAGCCTCGGTATCACCACCGTCATTTGATGCAAATACATCTATTCCTATCTTCTTGAGATGCTCCTGAAGGCTTTCGTAAACCTCAGTCATAGACATCCCTTCAGTTATCTCAACAGTAAAATTATTAACCTTAAATGAGCCTGCCTGTTCCTTTGTAACCGTAGCTCCCGAATATGAAAATCCGGTTGTATAGGTTGCTCTTTCAGCAAGTGATGTTACACTAAGCTCATATTCTCCCGCACTTACTTCGGTTGATATATAAGTAGTCTGAATGCTGTAAACGCTTGATAAGCTTCTTCTTGATACTGAACCGTCCAAAAGCTTCTGGTCATTGAATGCAGTAGTATCAACTATCTGGTCAATCTCCTTTGCAAGCTCATCTATCTCCATCTGAATCATATCTCTGTCGTCTTCGGAGAGAACGTCGTTTGCCGCATGAACCGCAAGCTCTCTCATTCTTTCAAGTACGGAATGAATCTCATTTAATCCACCCTCTGCCGACTGTATAACGGAAATTCCGTCATTGGAGTTAAGGGACGCTCTGTTAAGTCCTCTTATCTGTGAATCCATTCTTGTGGATATTGCAAGTCCCGCAGCATCATCTGCCGGATTGGTAATCTTATTTCCGGAAGAAAGTCTTGCCATAGACTTTGCTATATTGTCATTAACTCTTGCGAAATGGTCACTTGCATTAAGCGCTAACGAATTATGGTTTATTCTCATACTCTTGCCCTCACTTTTTCTTTCATTACTGTACGTTATCTGTTCCTGAAACTGTCTGTTCAATAAATCTATTATTTTTATCGGATTTTATCCGGCTTTAATTAACCACTTATTCCTGCCAAACCTCTTACAAGTAAAACTGCTGCCTCATAAAGAGTTCTTTCATCGGCATAGGCTTCTCTTCCGCCGTTATACGCAGCCTCAGATGCTCCCGGCTCCCCTTGACCGCCTGCAAATGAAACACTTCCTAAGTATACATTAGAAGCATCATAGCCTCCGTTTGTTAAAACAGCCGTAAATTCCGATATCACTCCGGCAAGCAAATTATTTCCGTCACTTGTATCGGACACGATATGCCCCGAAAGTGCCTTATCTGCACTGACACTTATATCAGCGTTTATATTTCCGAAAGAGGTATCCGCCATACTGATGCTTATACTTCCTCTTCTTTCACTGTCATGCTCGATGCTAAGATTTATAACATTTATTTTGTCATCGGTTCTTACCGGAATCCGGAAATGCTCCTGCTTTGCCATATTGCTCATTATGTTAAAGCCTGCATTTACAGTCTTAATTGAAGCTATATCAAGACTTCCGATACGGCCTGCAGCACCCATCCTATACATCATTTCGGTAATCTGATTTCTTAAATCATCATATTTAAGTGACATTTCCTCACTACCGCGGAGGCTTTCCAAGATACTGTCCATCTCAAATTGGGAGATATCTATATCTACCTCTTCGCCCGTTATGGAATCTGTCATATTTTCCGTTTCTTCATCTACGAGGTTGCTTGTTCCGTCAGAGTTAAAATTCATATTCGCAAGTATTTCGGAAACCAGCTGATATATACCGCCCGGTGTGTTTATCATGGCGTCAACGGCAAATGCATTGACCATGGAATACTCTATATTGTTTTCCCTGATAAACTCTGCCACCTCTTCACTAAGCGCTTCAAATTTTTCTATATCTTCGGTGATAAGCTCCTCATTGTCCGGTGACATATCCGGCTCACTGTTAAATGCGGTTTCAATCTGTGTATCAATACGGGAGCCCTTTACATTAAGCTCGGAAAGTGCTCCGAAGGAATCGTCCACAGATATATCAACACCCGAATTCTTGCGGCTTCTCATAGCCGAAAGGAGATTTCTTACTGTAAGACGACTACTGTTTGCAAATAACCAGCCTGCCTCCCTGTCGCCCGACTTTGCAAGCTTATTCATCATGCGGTAAATGCCTATGTAGCTTTCTCTTTCCTCGGCACTTACCTCACCCTTACTTTCCATATCTCTCAGATAGGATGCAAAGTCCTCCGCCTCGGTTACACCCTCGTTGTATCTTCTGTTTCTGATTATTCAAATCTTCTATGGACACATCCATTGGATTGATATTGTCCTTAATTAGTCCAAGCACAGCCTCAGGATAAAGATTATTTATAAGCTCATTAACCTGTCTGTCATAATTTATCACTTCATTTATATTGCTTTCGGTTATCTCGATACGGTTATAGCCGAGAATTCTGACCGCACGCTCGGTTTCATTATTAACAGGAATGTTCATATCGGAAAGTATGTCATCAACATTATTAAATGCCTTGCTTATGCTGTCTCCCATATCGTATCTCGGTGCGGTTCCCACCGCCTCATAGCTTCTTGCCACAGTCTCGAAGCTTTGCAGAACACGAGTTTCACCGGCTTGACTGAGACCTTTTCCGTCCG
>CALGGL010000257.1 GCA_937915975.1 uncultured Lachnospiraceae bacterium
GATCCCGGACAACGGCAGCTCAATGCCCGTGGGGGCGTTAGGGTTGGCAATTACTATACCTCCGTTATCCCCGGAATAATCCCCTGCCCTGACTCTGAAATTATCATCCAAATATCTGCATTCATAGGGAATGCCAAACAATTCACACCAAACCGGATAGAATGAATAAGTGATATCCGGAAACAAAACCGGCTTTTTGCTGTTGAAAAATGTCAAAAAGCTCATTGCCAGAACATCATCAGAACCCACTCCCACAAATACCTGATTATTATTAAGTCCGTGATAATCTGCTATGGCTTCAACTAATTCCATGGCTTCAGGGTCCGGATAGATTCTTAACCTTTCAAGCTCCAAAGAAGCATTAACCACCCTTGGTGAAGGCGGATATGGATTCTCATTGGTGTTAAGCTTAATTACATCCTTATCCTTTGGCTGTTCTCCGGGAACATATGGTTCAACTATTCTTACATTTTTCTCCCAACTATACATATTATTCTCCATTCAAAGTATCTTATACCTCTGCCTCGTTCATCTTTGCCAGCTTTGCATTTTGATCGGCAATTATACAGCCGTCAATTATCTCCTGTATATCACCATCCATTATCTTATCAAGCTTATAAAGCGTAAGTCCGATTCTGTGGTCGGTTACACGTCCCTGTGGGAAGTTATAGGTTCTGATTTTCTCGGAACGATCGCCTGTTCCTATCTGACTTCTACGAGCCTCTGCTTCAGCATCATGCTGTTTCTGACACTCCATATCATAAAGCTTTGCACGAAGCAAGGCAAATGCTTTTTCCTTATTCTGAAGCTGAGACTTTTCTGTCTGACTGTAAATAACAATACCTGTCGGATAATGAGTAAGACGAACCGCGGAATCCGTAGTATTGACACACTGTCCACCGTTTCCGGAAGCACGCATAACGTCTATTCTTATATCCTTTTCATCAATCTTGATATCAACCTCTTCAGCCTCAGGCATAACAGCAACAGTAATTGTTGATGTATGAATTCGTCCGCCTGATTCTGTCTCAGGTACTCTTTGTACACGGTGAACACCGCTTTCATACTTAAGCACGGAGTAAGCTCCCTTTCCCGTTACCATAAATGTAACGGACTTCATACCGCCTATGCCGATTTCTTCAACCTCCATGGTTTCAACCTTCCAACGTCTGCCCTCAGCATAATGTACATACATACGATAAATTTCCGCTGCAAAAAGTGCAGCCTCATCACCACCGGCTCCGGCTCTTATTTCTACGATAACATTCTTGTCATCATTGGGATCCTTAGGTAAAAGAAGTATCTTTAATTCCTGCTCACATTTCTCCACCTGAGTCTTTGCATCATTTAACTCTTCCTTTACAAGCTCCCTCATTTCTTCATCGCTTTCCTCGTCAAGCATTGCGATGCTGTCATCTATGGTCTGCTTTGCGCCCTTATATTCCTGATATTTATCAACTATAGGTGAAAGCTCACTTTGCTCTTTCATAAGCTGCTTAAATCTCTCCGGATTTGATGCAACAGACGGATCACTTAATTCACTCTGCAGCTCATCTAAACGTGCAACTAAATCTTCTAATTTATCAAACATAATATCCTCCAAAAAAATATCTATCCTAAATTAACAGCCAACTTAAAGGACAATCCAAAAATCAAACTATCCTTTAAAATATAAAAACAATTGCCACGCTAATAATCATGCTCCGTCGCATATGCAACAACTATTCTGTCAAGACCTGCATAATCCTTTATTAAGCTTATATCATTGAAATTATTTTCAATTAACATATCTCTCACATCCTCATACTGATCAAATCCGATTTCCATAATCAAGATTCCACCCTTGTACAGATAATCCTTAGCCTCATCGGCAAGTCTTCTGTAAAACATAAGACCGTCCGTATCACCGTCCAAAGCAATCCTCGGCTCAAAATCCCTTACCTCTTCCATTATATCATCTATATCCGAGGTTTTGATATACGGCGGATTTGACATTATTATATCATATTTATCCCTAATATTACCAAATAAATCTGATTTTATTATACTACAATCAACATTGTGCTTATACTTATTTTTTTCGGCAACATATATTGCATCCTCAGATATATCCGCAAGATGTACCGTATCATTTTTATGTCCCGTTTCACGTCGCTTAAGTGCATAGCTTATTCCTATACATCCCGAACCGGTACACATATCAAGTGCTTTACATTCCTTTATACCCTCAGTAAGATCAAGTGCTTTCTCAACAAGAAGCTCGGTTTCCTGTCTCGGGACCAGAACCCCTTCCTCCGTTATAAAATCATAACCCATAAAGCTCTGACTTCCCGTTATATACTGACACGGCATATGTTCCGAGCGAAGACTGATACAATCCATAAAGAATTCCGAATCCTCTTCATTCATTTCCTCTGTCATCTTCATGAACATATCCGTATAAGATATGCCAAAAGCAAACATGGCAAGAATTCTTGTATCATTTTCATAATCCTCTATACCCGAATCCTTTAAAATATTCTGTCCTTCTATAATTAAATCTCTGAGAATCATATATTAATCCCGCCTCAAGTCTTTTTAACCAAACTAAAACTTAAACTTTTATTCGGTATCTGCGCCGGTAATATTTTGTGTTTCTTCTTTATCTATACCAAGATATTCTCTCCAGTCAAATACACCCTCAACCGCCTTAATCGCAACCTCAGCCATATCAGGAGTCGGTTCAATTGTCGTTAGTCTCTGAACCCAAAGTCCCGGCTTGCTAAGTATATTTGCACAGGCGTTATTATGATTTCCGGCATATCTGATAAATTCATAGGATATACCCGCTATAACCGGTACAAGAAGAACCCTGAGCAGAAGCCTTAACCACAAAGTCCTTGAATCTATACACATAAACACAAGAATACTTACAATCATTACTATAAACAGGAAGCTTGTTCCGCATCTTTTGTGAAATCTTGATGCTTTCATAACATTTTCAACGGTAAGCTCATTTCCCGCTTCAAGACAGTTTATGGACTTATGCTCCGCACCGTGGTACATAAAGGTTCTCTGGATATCCTCCATTTTGGAAATAAGAAATACATACAATAAAAATATGCAAAGTCTTATCGCACCCTCTATAAGTCCAAGCAATATGTGACTTTGAATATAATCATCCAAAAGTGAAACCAAAAAAGCAGGTAAAAGCATGAATAATCCCACCGCAAGCACTATTGATAAAGCTACCGTTCCAAACAAAAACAGGGAATCGGATTTTTCTTTTTTTTCCGGTTCCTTTTTATCGGCATCATCCTTAGCATCATTTTTGGGCTTATCTTCCTCCTCGTCATAAAATGATGCGGAATAAGTAAGTGTCTTTACTCCGATTACCAATGACTCAACGAAGTTAAACACGCCTCTTATTATAGGCAGCCTGAAAAATAATCCCTTGTCTGCCGAAGGCTTATAGCTTTCTATCTTTACTTCTATTTCTTTATCAGGCTTTCTGACAGCTATGGCATACTTTTCCTTGTTTTTCATCATTACGCCTTCAATAACCGCCTGACCGCCAATCCTGACATCCGCCATTTATTTTCTCCTGTTATATCACTTCATCTCACAGATTCTCTTCCCGTTTTTGCTTACCTCTGGGAAATGAAAAAAATATGACTTGTTACGTATCATCACGTAACAAGTCATTTGAAATGTCTCAGTTAAATTATGCCTGCTGTACACCGTACTTACGGTTGAACTTATCAATTCTACCACGAGCCTGAGCAGCTTTCTGCTGACCGGTATAGAAAGAATGGCACTTTGAGCAGATTTCTACGTGAATGTCCTGCTTGGTTGAACCTGTT
>CALGGL010000258.1 GCA_937915975.1 uncultured Lachnospiraceae bacterium
AGGGTTGCGACTCGCCCCTTTCATATCCTCTGCCTTTCCACCGCTCTGCAAATTCAGCAGCAGCCGTAGCCATTTGTTTTTCTGTTTTCATATCGCTTGCCTTGGATCTTCAATTACGGGTTCAAAATAGCTTATGCCTGTTACACACCTTTGCTGTAGGAGGCGACATGTCTCACGTCGCAATCTTCTGCGTTGCCTATTGCGACGTGAGACACGTCGCCTCCTAAAAAAGGTTGGCACGCTTGCCACTGACGACAAGCGTTGCCAACCTATATGGATGTAAAAAGGGATAACGTCGAGCCTGAGGATTAGAGTTCCTCAGCAGTACGGAGCTTCTGAACGTAGATGGCATGCTCCATCTTGAGACGCTTCAGCACCGACGGTTTGTCGAACTGCTGACGACGGCGCAGCTCTTTGACGACGCCAGTCTTCTCATACTTTCTCTTGAATTTCTTCAATGCTCTCTCGATGTTCTCGCCATCTTTTACGGGTACGATAATCATTTTTTTGCTTTCAATTTTATGTGTTAAACTTCTTATTAATTGTCATTTACGATGCGCTGATACGAAACGCGGGTGCAAAATTACATCTTTTTTATGAAACAGACAAGTTTTTTGC
This sequence comes from uncultured Lachnospiraceae bacterium, assembly GCA_937915975.1. Classification (GTDB taxonomy): domain Bacteria; phylum Bacillota; class Clostridia; order Lachnospirales; family Lachnospiraceae; genus Coprococcus_C. The sequence goes on from CALGGL010000258.1 coordinate 619, forward strand.
AAATTATTTGCCAATTTCTTTTAATTTATTGATTCAGAAAGGCTTTGTAGCTTCTCGCAGCCATGCCTTTTCCTCGTCGTTAAGGTGGGGCGACAGACGGTCGTAGACCAGCTGGTGATAGTCGTTGAGCCACTGCACTTCGTCGGCGGTGAGCATGTCGCGGACGATGGGACGTGTGTCAATGGGACATAGCGTGAGGGGTTCGAACTGCAGGAACTCGCCGAACTCGGTCTGCCGGTACGGCTGGATGAGCAGCGTGTTCTCGATGCGCACACCGAAGCGCCCTTCCAGATAGACGCCTGGTTCGTCGGTCACGGTCATCCCTGCCTTCAGTGGGGCGGGCTTATATTCCATGCGTATTTGGTGCGGCCCTTCGTGAACATTCAGGTAGGCCCCTACCCCATGACCCGTTCCGTGCAGATAGTTCATGCCCTCGCGCCACATGGCCGAACGGGCGACGGCATCGAGCTGGGTGCCGGAGGCATTGGCTGGGAACTTCAGGTTCTGCAGTTGCAGATGGCCCTTCAGCACAAGGGTATAGACACGTCGCTGAAGGTCGGTGAGCGGTCCGAGGGCGATGGTGCGGGTGATGTCGGTCGTTCCGTCCTGATATTGCGCACCGCTGTCCAGCAGGAGCAGGCCTTCCGCCTTCAGCGGGATGTCGGTCGCGGGTGTCGGTTCGTAGTGCACGATAGCGCCATGTTCCTGATAGGCCGAGATGGTGTCGAACGAGATGTCTTTGAACAACGGCTGCTCGCGGCGCAGTGCTTCAAGTTTTTGCGAGGCCGTCAGTTCAGTCAGCGACGACACATCGGCGGCCTCGAGCCAACGGAGGAAGCGCACCATGGCCACACCGTCGCGCGTCATGGCTTTGCGGAAGCCCCGTATCTCAGCCTCGTTCTTCACGGCTTTCATCATCTTCACGGGCGACTGTCCGCGGATGATGTCGCGGCTGACGGTCTTGAAGAGCGTGTAGTTCACCTCGTTGGGATCGAGCAGGATGTTGTATTCGAAGTAGTCCTTCAGACCTTTCTGCACATTCTCGTAGTCATCGATGTCGATGCCCTCGTCCGTCAGGTAGGCCTTGACGGCTGCCGAGAGCTTTACCTTATTAATATATGTTCCGTAAGAAGAATTAAGGTCTTTAATCGTCCATCTTCCTGCTACAAATCTGATTAAACAATGTTGCCTGCTAATACCTGCAATATCACCAGGAAGTCGGAAAACATTTCCTTCCTCACGACCAATTGTCAGACTTTCCTGACCTGAAGACTGCCAAACCGCTCCCTTTAATGAGCCGTTTATACATACAACTGTAATCTTAGCCGGTGCATCAAATGCTGCAGCCATCTGTGCATTTGCACCTGAAAAATCATTTTGCATTGCACCGACCGCCTGAGTATATCCGATACCTTCACCGCTTTGATATCTTCCTCTTGAAACAGCCTGATAAATACATCTCTTCATTATATAGAAAAGAATAAACCATTCGATAGCTACAAGTGCAATCGCAAAAACCACATATCCAAAAGTATCATTTATTCCGAGAGCATTATGTATTTCTTCAGAATTATTTACATAATGTGTAATAAATGCTCCGGCAAACATTAACAGAAAATCAAGATTAAAAAACGACTCTGTTGAAAGCTTTGATTTATTCATATGAAGCGTCACTGCAGCCGTATAAGAAGCACACCATACAGTATGTGTACCGAAGCCTATAATAAATCTGTTTTGAATAAAGAACTTAAATATAAGCTTGCTTGCCTCCGGATCATTAAAAAGCTGGGACATAGGTAAATATGTTCCATACTGTGCCGCAAAATAATCCTGAATACTCGACATATAATTAAATACATACTGAGCAGATTCAAATGCCGCAAAGCCTGCACCGACTGCTCCTCCGATAATCAAACCGGTAAGGCCGTATATCTTTTTCTTTTTTGCAATAATCAATACAATTATCACTGCTGCAAGAAGCTTTGCCGGTTCCTCTGTAACAGGAGCCCATTGTGCTCCATCAAGAGTGATGAGTTTATCCATTATTATTGTTATGGTGATAGATAAAAGTCCACCGGTTAAAAAGCTGAGTGCAACCTCATAAATAGATATATTCCTCGGTATATTAAGTTCCCAAAAGAACACCGTAATGGTAAGAGGAATTATAATCGGCGGAATTATAACCGCGAGAAGCGTAATTGCAAATGGTGCAAAGTACACTTTCTGACATATTGTATATGCCGCAAACAATGCAGCAATAAGTATAAATCCTCCTATCATCATCCTATAAAAGATCCAAGGTTTTTTCCACTTTTGAAGCATATCAAGCTCTGTTGCCTGATTAATTGAACTACCTGCTGAAATCTGATATTCAAAATCCCTTTTATCATGCTTCTTTCTACATTCTGAAAGAATATCCTTAAACGAGATTTTGTCCGGATTGTTTTTTACATCCCTATAAAAAAATGTATTTCCCATAGACTACCCTCTCTGTTCGAATAATATTTGCAGCGGTGAACCGATACATAGTTAAATTTTATCAAAATATACGTTATTTTGCAATATTTTTTACCACTCGGTAAACCTTTCCAGATGACGCCCTGTCTTGATTTTACCACTTTTGTCACGCCGCTTTCCCAATTACGTATTAAATATGTCATCTTTCGCTTTACCGACTTGTCAATTTTTTATTTTTTGGTTATCAAAAATTCTTACAAGAATTATATATGGCATAAATTGTAAAGGGACAGCTATCAACTCTTCCTCTAAGCTGTCCTTTTTTATATATCAGATCCTAATCGATTTTACCACCCAGTCCAAATCATCCGTATCATAAGGTGTTCCACAGAAAGGACAGGTACGGTTCTTTGTTGCGTCGAAGCTTCCGGCACACTGTCTGCATTGTATCTTTTTTATCGAAAAACTAAAATCAAACGGCATATCCGCTTTTCTCTCAAGCACAACATTTACGGTTTCCTCTTTCTTTTTTACAACGCCGTTTACCTCATAGATATTATTCATATAAGCATCAGCTACTGCATATATTTTTCCGTTTTCTTCATATATCTTTCTTAAAGCAAGTGCCCCTCTGAATTCCATATCTATTAAATCACGTAAGGAGGAAGGAACCGTATCCCCTATAAATATAGGGAGTTCGTTTGGATCATCCGAAAAAGCAATAACCTTTATAAGCGAAATAACCTTTGACTGAAAGTATTCAAAAGAAATTTCGGAGCCGTATCTCCCCATAAAATTATTAAAATTTTTTGACGACCCCGCCATATTGGTTAAAAGCTTGACAGACTTTCCCGCATCCCAAAAAAGACTTCCCAGCTTGGAAAACGCCCAAAGAATATACCCCAAAAAGCCTCCGGACAAAATACCGCCAATCACACCGCCAATCAACGCAAGAAGAATATTTTTGTGCGATTGCCCAACAAAAAAAGTCAACGTATAAAAAACAGAAAACCCTAAAATCGGCGGCACAAGGAACTTGGATATCTCTGACTTTAACTCCTTTTCCGTTCTTCCGCAATCCCGAAGAAAATAATAATTTGAAACCTTTGGATAAAGCTCACTCATTTTGAAAAAAGTTCCACAGTAAGGGCACCCCTCCACAAGCTGTGCAATTCTGACATTTGCACCGCAATTAGGACAGCAGTAATAATCATCATCAACGTGAACACCCGATATAACATCTGTAACAGTTTGATACATAATCATACTGTCCCCATCAGAATATAATTTATTCCGCACAAACCTTCTTTTCCAATTGACAGGTTCTGTAATAAAGCTTATTACTATAATGCTTATCCTTCCACTCACGAAAACGATCCCCGTTAGAAAGCTGTCCCCTCTGTGATATGTCATACGATATGGATAATCCTTTTTTGTCAAGCCTATTCTTCCATAATTGAATTCCGTAATTAACATCCTGATCTCCGGATGTAACCTTGGCGCCCGTCTCAATTCCATCCTCCAACTCGGCAGCAAACCTTTCATATATATTACTGCTTGACTTTGACCATTTTTCTACTTGCTGTATCTTCCTCACATTATTTTCCCCCATTTAAATTTTATGCATATATCACATGTATTTTGAATATATATTATATCAAGTGCCCTCGCTATGTTTCAATAGCGTTTTCTTTACCTTGAAATCTTTTGTTACATTAATTGCAGGCTTTCCCGGACAGTTTTATTGATTCAAAGTAAAAATGTATATTTTGTATTATAAAATTATCAACCACAAAATGTTGATATTGTGGATAAATCCGAAAAGTTTTCAACATTCCGGCTTTGTTTTTCCACAAAGTTTTCCACAATCAATTTTTAACCGTTTCACGTGAAACATCTTTTTCAGTTTTATAAAAAGTGTTTTAATCTTCTAAAAACATTTTAGAATTTTGTATAAAACAAAATATGTTTTCAGTAATCAAATAATTATATTATATTTAATATGAATAAATATTTTTGTTTACTTGTTATATATCAATTTATGTTTCACGTGAAACAAAAAACAGCTGTTATATTGTTTTTAAGTATTTAATATTAAGTTTGAATTATACGAAAGAATTTTATAATAACATTAATAATTGAATATAAATTTCATATTTTATAATGTGTTTCACGTGAAACATATAAATTTTTATTCAACATAATTATTATTTCGATAAATAAACCACTAAATATTAAAAAATTCATTTAATTAGAACAATCTTTTTTAACTATCAATCACCTTATAAGAGGATGTTCAGATTAAAATCAAAAATCATACAAACAATTAATTATATTGAAAATCAATTTACAAATATGAAACAATAATTAATGTTTCATGTGAAACATAAAAAGATTAAATTTAATTAATTAAATAATAAATTCTTTCATAATGTTATTAATAATGTTATTAATAATCTCATTATATTTCAGATAATAATTATGTTTCAGACGATAATTATGTTTCACGTGAAACATAAAAAACAAAAATCAATTATAACAAAATCATTGGAAGATTATATAAAACAATTAAATATCAAGAGAAAGAAAAAAAGTTTCACGTGAAACATTTTTTAAGAGTTATTCAAAAAACCAAAGATAAATCAATGAATATGCGCATTAAAATCTATATATTGTGTATGGAAACGAAACATTACCATATTTAGATATGGCGAAAGATGGCGGTTAGTGATATAATGATGTCTACATACGGAGGAAAATGAAGATGGGAAGAATAATTGCTGTCGCAAATCAGAAGGGCGGCGTAGGTAAAACAACAACATCAATTAATCTTGCAGCCTGTCTGGCAGAAAAAGGTCAGAAGGTTTTGGCGGTGGATATGGATCCGCAGGGTAA
>CALGGL010000259.1 GCA_937915975.1 uncultured Lachnospiraceae bacterium
CTCTTCCGATCTGGCTTAAAAATACGTATAGCACGACCACGCATCTGGTTACTCAGCATAAACGCACCGACAAAGCTTGCAAGTATAAGTGAATTAATACAAGGTGAATCCCAGCCTTCTCCAAGAAGTGATTTAGTTCCGATTATTGCTTTTATATAGCCTTGTGTGAAAATCTCCGTAACAGCACCTGTAAGAAAATGTGCGTCCCCAACGGCATTCACCTTAAGATAATCATTTTCATCAAGATTTCCTGCTTTGGAAAATGTAATTTTACCCGAGTCACCTACTGCCTCCAAAAGAGCATCCCTTGCCTCTGCAGGGATAATTACTACGGTTCCGCAAAGAACACCAAGTCTTATATTATTCATGGACTCACTTTCACGTCTAAGCTGTTCAAAGAAAGGCAGTACACCGAGGGAAGTAACATCCTCTTCGGTACCAAGAGCTTTTTCATATTCCTTTCTGATAAAATCAGTAAGTATAAGCATACGAAGGCTGTCCCCGAAACCTTTATACTCCGAAGCTACAACCTCTTTTATACTTTTACATTTACCCTTTGAGGTCATAAGCAGCTTTTCTATATTATCATTTATTACAAGACAGACCTGTTTTTTCTCTATAAGTCCAGCTCTTTTAAGCTCATTTTCAAGAGCTTCCATATACCCCTCTTCAGTAACATACAAATCGGGATTATCATATATCATATCCTGAAGTATATTTTGAAGCTTAGTTTCATTTCCGATATTTTTTTCATTTATCTCTTTTGAACGACCTGTATAGCTCCTTAAAACCTTTAAAAATGTACTGTCGGTTTTAAGTTTTTCCTGAAACTCCCTGCTTCTTTCCTTAAACTTATCTATCTCGGCAATCTCTTCCTCTGTCGGATAGTTAAAATATACATAATCCTGATGCGGGCAGAGACTTCCCTCCTTAACAAGCTCAGGTACGGCGATTTCCTCATCAATTTCACCGCACATACTCATATATCTTTCCCAAAGCTCAGGAGTTGAATCATAAGGCGGAGTTGCCGTAAGAGATATAATTTTCGGTTCATCAAGCGATGATTTGAATTCTTCAAGAGCTTTCCACCACTCTGTTCTAAGGTGATGACATTCATCCAGACAAAGCACCTTTATTCCGTTATTTTTCATCTCGGAAACAAGGTCAAAGCCGACGTAGTCAACCTCCTCGGAAAAGCCCACGCTCTGGGATGAGGTTTCATCCTCACTAAGTATACCCTTGTAATGATTCATCGCACTGTGAAGTGCCTGATAAGTAGAAATTGTTATAACCTTAGGTGCTTTTAAATCCTGTGATATATAATCGGAGGCATTAAGTCCGTCATTTAAAAATGCCTCTGCAATTCTTGCCTCCCACTGTTCTCTTATGGTAATCGAAGGCGTAAGAATAAGCGCAGGCTCGGAAAGCCTTGCTATAAGCTCTATACCAAGTGTTGTCTTACCCGAACCCGGTGCTGCCACTATATGAATTTTTCCATCATCAAGATGTTTTTTTGAATGTTCCAGAACCCTAGCCTGATAGTTACGCCAAGCACCTTTAAATTTCATGATATTCGAATAGTTCATTTTATTCTTATCCTTTTGTTTAGCTGTTAAGATATGCTCTTAACTCATCCATATGCTTTTTTGTTTCTTCATATCCAACATAGTATAGATGTCCGAGCTTTTCCATATCTCCCTCAAGTCTTCCGACATCATTTATAAAATCAGTTGGATAAATTACATATATTCTTCCCTCATCATGAAGCTTTTCCATGTATGCACGCTGCTCATTTTCAAAATGATTTACATGGATAAGCCCCTCTGCAAATTCAGGATATTTGTGATAAAAACGTCTTATTCTGTCTGCATTTTTTTCGCTTTCATCCTTACGAAATCCCTTCGGTCTTGTAGATACAGCGACTATCTTGTCATAGCCCTCATCTATCGCCCACTGACAAGGAATCTTGTCACCGCTTCCGCCATCTAAGTATTTTTCACCTTCAACAATAACCGGTTTTGATACAAATGGCATGGATGCCGAAGCTCTTACCGCCTGAAATATATCAGGTGTCTTGCCAAGCTCAAAATATGCAGGCTTGCCATCCTTAAGTGCAGTTGCCACAGCAACAAATCTCTGCTTTCCGCTATTTACTCTTTCCATATCCAAAGGTTCTATCTCATTAAAGTCATTAAATACAAAATCAAAGCCGTAAACACCCTTGCTTTCTTTTACTGCCTTTAAACCTACATATCTTGGATTATGCCTATAAGTCAGATTGACACGTCCGCCTCTTCCTATCTGTCCTGCGACATAATTCATTCCGTTTAATGCTCCGGCAGATACACCGATAACACTTTCAAAATTAAGGTCCTGATACATAAGATAATCAACAACAGCATTGGTAAAAACGCCTCTGAATGCACCACCCTCAAGCACAAGACATCCTTTGGTTATATTGTCACTTGCTTTTTTCTTGGGTATCTTATCGATCTTAGACCATACCTTTTTATTACGATTTTCACTTTTTATATCTGAGTTTACCATCCTGATGTCCTTTCATATACTACTGAATTACCTTCTTTATAGCCTCAAGAAGCTCAGAATACTCTTCAAAAGCAGGTAATTCAGGATAATCCTTCTTAATCTGCTCAGTACTCTTAAATAAGAAGCCTGCCTTGCTTGCCAAAATCATACCAAGGTCATTGAAGCTGTCACCGCTTGCTATGGTTTCGTAGCCTATGGACTGAAGAGCCTTAACCGTAGTAAGCTTAGACTTCTCACATCTCATCTTATATCCCGTAATCTCACCGTTTGGAGCAACCTCAAGCGAATTACAGAATATAGTCGGCCAACCAAGCTTTTCCATAAGAGGCTTAGCAAACTCCTCAAATGTATCACTAAGTATTATAACCTGACACATGGAACGTAATTCATCCAAAAATTCCTTAGCTCCCGGCATAGGGTCTATCTTAGCAATTGTATCCTGTATCTCTTTTAAACCAAGCCCGTGTTTCTTAAGTATTCCGAGTCTTTCCTTCATCAATTTATCATAATCAGGCTCATCTCTCGTTGTTCTTTTAAGCTCCGGAATCCCGCTTTCCTCTGCAAACGCTATCCAAATCTCAGGAACTAAAACACCTTCCATATCCAAACAAGTAATATACATTATTTTTACCTCCGTAAATTAAGTTATAAGTGTAATTATTTTATTATAAAGCTTTTTATCTTTCTATTTTTTATATGGCTTATAACTGTTACTGTTATTATCATTTCCAGTCCAATCATATGGAGTAACCTGATAAACATAGTAGTTAAGCCAGTTTGAATATAACGTATTTGCGTGACATCTCCAGGATTTCACCGGTTTATTATCCGGATTATTATCCTTATAATAATTTACCGGGATATCGGGATTTATTCCCTTATCCAAATCACGCTTATACTCCTTATCAAGTGTAAGGGTATCGTACTCCGGATGTCCGGTTACAAATATATTCTTACCACCCTCACCTATGATAAGATATGGACCTGTTATATCTGATTCGGCAACAATTTCAAGTAACGGATTATCAACCACCGCATCCTTATCTATTCCGGTATATCTTGATTGAGGCACCATAAAGGTATCGTCAAAGCCTCTTATAAGCTCTGTCTTTTTATGTATAGGATAATGCTCATATACTCCCGAAAGCTTTTTATCAAGCCTTATCTTCTTTACACCGTATCTGTAATAAAGACCTGCCTGAGCACCCCAGCATATATGAAGGGTTGAGGTGACATTTTCCTTTGACCAGTCCATTATCTCGGTAAGCTCATCCCAGTAGTCCACCTCTTCAAATTCCATAAGTTCAACAGGAGCTCCCGTAATGATAAGGCCGTCCCACTTTCTGTGCTTTACAGATGCAAAATCCGTATAAAACTTCGCAAGATGAGACTCTGATACATTTTTTGACTCATAGGATACTGTCCTTATAAAGGAAATATTTACCTGAAGCGGTGTATTGGATAAGCTTCGAAGTAAGCAAAGCTCCGTATCTTCCTTAAGAGGCATAAGATTAAGGATAAGCACGTCAAGCGGACGTATGTCCTGCGTGGTTGCACGGTGCTCATCCATAACAAATATATTTTCATCCTCAAGTATTTTTTTTACAGGTAAATCATTAAAAACTCTAATTGGCATAGCATTAACCTTCCGTCATTATTTATTGATTAAAGCATACAAAGCATATAACTTTAATATGTTTATTCTTGTTCGTTATAATATAACACTTTTATTTTATAACTTCAAGAAGTCCTCTTCTGAAATGATTGGTATGCCCAAATCCTTTGCCTTTTTATTCTTTGAAGAATTGGACATCACATCATTATTGATAAGATAATCGGTTTTTGAAGATACACTTCCCGCAACCTTTCCGCCTCTGTCCTCGATAAGCTTTTTCAACTCATCTCTGTTGGAAAAGCTGTTAAGAGAGCCGGTTATCACAAAAGTCTTACCCTCCAAATCCTGTTCCTTATCATTTACCTCCTCCATAAGAGTTACCTCATCAAGTATCGCACGGAGCACTCTGATATTTTCCTCATTTGCAAAATAGGAAACTATTCCCCCGGCAATAACTCCGCCGATTTTTTCTATCTGTGCAAACTCCTCTTCAGAAGCATTGATAATCTTTTCTATATCATTCTTAAAGAATTTACATATAAGCTTCGCTGTTGCATGACCGACATTTAATATACCGAGGCCGTAAATTACTCTTGTCAGGTCAGTATTTCTTGATGCATTTACCGACTCAATCATATTGTCATAGGACTTTCTTCCAAAGCCCTCCATATTAACAATCTCATCCTCATATCTATCCAGATGATATATATCGTAAAGCTCGACCAAAAAGCCTTTATCCAAAAATTTCTCAAGTGTTGCCTCGGACATGCCGTCTATATTCATGGCATTTCTCGATACAAAATGTGTAAAAAGCTTTATAGACTTTGCCGGACACTCAGGATTCGGGCAATAAAGCGTCTCAACATCGTTTTCCTTTCTTAGCTCGGTTTTCTTACCGCAAGCCGGACAGATATCGGGAACAACCAGATTACCGCTCTTTGTAACATTCTCACTTATCTGAGGAATTATCATATTTGCCTTATAGACTTTAATTGTATCACCTATTCCAAGCTTAAGCTGCTTGGCAATACTTACGTTGTGTATACTGGCGCGACTTACAGAGGTACCTTCGAGCTCAACGGTATCAAATATAGCAACCGGATTAATAAGTCCTGTTCTTGACGGACTCCACTCTATATGACGTAATACTGTTTCCGCCTCCTCATCAGCCCATTTAAAGGCAATGGAATCACGCGGAAACTTTGCTGTTCTTCCTAAAGATCGTCCGTAAGCTATATCATCAAAGGAAAGAACAAGTCCGTCTGACGGAAAAACATTTGAGCTGATTTTATCCGCAAAGCTCTTAACCACATCATGGATATTATCAGGTGTTACATCATAATGCTCTACAACAGAAAATCCGAGCTCTGATAAGAAGTCAAAGCGTGAATTAACGGTTTTATCAACCGTCTCATCACCTGAATCAAGCATGGAAAAAGCAAAGAAATGCACATTTCTTTTTGCTGTTATCTCATTATTTAGCTGTCTTACGGAACCGCTGCATAGATTTCTCGGATTCTTATACTTTGATTCCACATCTTCAATAGTCTGATTAATCTTCTCAAAATCCGTATAGGTTATTATCGCCTCACCTCTTATGGTAAGTGGTTTCTTATAAGTTATTTTCTTTGGAACATTGGCAAACACTTTTGCGTTATTGGTTATAACCTCGCCAATCTCACCGTTTCCTCTGGTGACAGCCTTAACGAGTTCTCCGTCCTCGTAGGTCAATACAACCGTAAGACCGTCAAGCTTCCATGACATAACGCCTTTCTTTCCGTTTAACCATGCGGCAAGATCATCAACGCTCTTAGTCTTATCAAGCGAAAGCATCGGTTCAGGATGTCTTTCTTTCGGAAGCTCACTTAATATCTCATATCCGACCTTGGATGTAGGGCTTCCGGACAAAACAAGTCCCGTTTCCTTTTCAAGTGCAAGCAATTCATCATATAATTTATCGTATTCAAAATTGCTCATTATCTCTCTGTCTTCCTGATAATAAGCTCTTGAAGCATCATTTAAAATCTTTACCAATTCCTTAATTCTCTCGGTCTTATCCATAAAAACCTCCTAATCGCAAAGCTTCCTCAATGCCTGTTCCTCTTCTTTTGTAAGCTCTCTAAAATCTCCAAGCTTAAGATTGCCCAGCTTCACATTCATTATTCTCACTCTTTTTAAATGCGATACTCTTACTCCAAAATATTCACACATTCTTCTTATCTGTCTGTTAAGTCCCTGTGTAAGTACAATTCTGAAGGATCTGGTTCCGACTCTTTCAACCTTACATCTTTTCGTAACCGTATCAAGGATCGGAACGCCGTTTGACATTCCGTCTATAAAATCATCTGTAACAGCTTTATTAATTCTTACAATATATTCCTTCTCATGATTGTTTCTTGATTTTTGGATAGCATTTGCCAAATCCCCATCATTTGTAAGAAGTAAAAGTCCTTGGGAATCCTTATCAAGTCTCCCCACATAATTTACCCTTACCGGAAATTCCACATAATTAAATATACTGTCCTTATCCGCATCCTTTGAGGTACATACGTATCCTCTTGGTTTATTGTATGCATATATCACGTTTTTTTGTTTTATACTAACGGGCTTACCCTCCAGGCATACCTTTGACGCTGCGGAAACCTTAGTTCCGAGATTGGCGGTTTCTCCATCCACAGTAACCTTGCCCTCTTCTATAAGCTTATCTGCCTGACGTCTTGAGCATACACCTGCTTCACTTAAATATTTATTTAATCTTATATCATTATTCATTGAATTCATCTTTTATAATCACTTCATTTAATTTGCATCAGTGTTAGTACTTATCATATTATAAAAATCCGCAAAGGTTGAATCCTCAGCCAGACATTGATTTATATTATCCTGAACCGACTTATAAAGTGCCTGAACATCGGGACTTCCTGCCTGAAAATTAATATAGTCAATAACCTCCTGAGATAAAACTCCATTATCAATCTTATAATTATTGCCGTCCTTAACCACATAAAACTGCTTAATGTCGAGTGGCTTGCTGTTAACACCGGTTATTGTAACATTACTTGTTGTAAACACAAGAATCTCATTTTCATTAAGTCCCGGAATTGTATAACAGGTAATGTTACTGTACTCGCTTATTACCTGTGCCTTAGTCTCATAAATCATCATATCCCCAAAGGCTTCCGGATTGGTAACTATATCCTTAAGCTTCTCACTGTCGCCCTTTACAAGTGCATCATAATAATCTGCCATAAGAGCATTTATATTGATATCAGCATTGGTCTCATAAGAATAGATAGTATAAAAGCCTTCATCAAGCTCTTCGGTTGTTTCGGTTAACTCCGTACTCTCAATTGCCGTCTCGGTGGTTTTATCTTCGGTAGTCTTTTTATTCTTTTTCTTAAATAAATTTGTCTGAAAATATAAAAAAGCAAAAACCCCCGCACAAAAAACAGCTACCCATAAAAAAATCAAAATTGTATTCTTTTTCTTGACTTTCTTTATGCGTGGATTTTGGGGTTTCTCATCCTCTAATTCCTTTTCTATATTATCGAAATCATCATAGCTGAAAGAATCATCCTTATTATACCGGGATTCTT
>CALGGL010000260.1 GCA_937915975.1 uncultured Lachnospiraceae bacterium
CGTCGGAACCTGCGGCACGCATGTTGGTAACATGCTTCTTCTTGCAGACGTTTACCGTTATATCCTCGGGCTTGGGATTGATGCCAACGATCATGCCCTCATATACCGGTGTACCGGCTCCGATGAGGAGCGCTCCCCTGTCCTGTGCATTGAACAGACCGTAGGTTATCGATTCTCCGCTCTCAAAGGCTATAAGCGACCCTTGATTCCTATAAGCCATATCGCCCTTATACGGGCCATATTCATCAAAAATCGTATTAATGATACCTGTACCCTTAGTAGAGGTCATAAAATCGCCTCTGAAGCCTATAAGCCCTCTTGCAGGTATCTTAAATTCCAGCCTTACCGTACCGTCATGGGCAGGGTTCATAGCCTGAAGCTCCCCCTTCCTCTCATTGAGCATGCTTATTATGGTTCCCGAGAACTCTTCAGGCACATCAATATAAGCTATTTCCATAGGCTCTAACTTCTTGCCATTCTCGTCTTCCTTGTAAATGACCTCTGCCTTACTTACAGCGAACTCATATCCCTCTCGTCTCATATTCTCAATAAGTACCGATAAATGAAGCTCACCACGTCCGGACACCTTATATGTGTCTGTTCCTTCTGTCTCCTCAACACGAAGGGATACGTCCGTGTTAAGCTCTCTGAATAGTCTGTCTCTAATATGTCTTGAGGTAACGAACTTACCTTCCTTACCTGCAAGAGGAGAATCATTTACCATAAAATCCATAGAAATTGTCGGTTCAGAAATCTTCTGAAACGGTATCGGCTCAGGATTTTCCGGTGAGCAAATGGTATCTCCGATATGAATATCAGCTATACCCGATATGGCAACTATCGAACCGATTCCTGCCTCTGTTACCTCCACTTTATTTAGTCCGTCAAATTCATACAGCTTACCAATCTTAACCTTAACCTTTTTTTCAAGCTCATGAGCATTTACTATAACACATTCCTGGTTAAGCTTAAGCATTCCGTTATCAACCTTACCTACACCAATTCTTCCCACATATTCATTATAATCAATAGTACTGATAAGTACCTGTGTTCCGGCGTCAGGGTCACCTGTAGGTGCAGGAATTGACTTAATTATGGTTTCAAATATCGGCTTCATATCAGTTCCCGGTTCATCCGCACTGTATGAAGCATAACCGTCTCTTGCAGAAGCATATACAAACGGACAGTCAAGCTGCTTTTCGTTTGCATCAAGCTCAAGCAAAAGCTCAAGAACCTCCTCTTCAACCTCAGCAGGTCTTGCCTCTGGTCTGTCTATCTTATTGATACAAACAATTACATTTAAATCAAGCTCAAGTGCTTTTTTAAGAACAAACTTTGTCTGTGGCATAGCTCCCTCAAAAGCATCCACAACAAGAATAACTCCATCAACCATCTTAAGAACACGCTCAACCTCACCACCGAAGTCAGCATGTCCCGGAGTATCAATTATATTAATCTTCGTATTTCCATAGGTAACGGCTGTATTCTTAGAAAGAATTGTAATGCCTCTTTCTCTTTCAATATCATTGGAATCCATTACTCTTTCAGCAACTTCCTGATTCTCACGAAATACACCGCTTTGCTTTAAAAGCTCATCCACAAGTGTTGTTTTTCCATGATCAACGTGTGCAATAATAGCTACATTTCTAACATCTTCTCTTGTAATCTTCATTTTTCATTACATCCTCTTTTATAAAATAATTCTTACAAACCCTTAAAAACCTTGTTATTGTAACACAGCACACCTAATATTTCAATCATAAAAATACATGTAGCCTATTAAAGAGACTTATCAGATATTATTAACAGTTAAATTATGTAAGGTTTGATTGTCATCCGACAATATAAGAGGGTGTCTGATGTAACATTTTGCCCAATTTGTTTAAAATCAGCAATATGGCATCGAATATATTAGCTCAGAAATCGATATGTCTGAGCGAAGCGAGTTTATCGATTTCGTGCTAATATAAAGATGGCATATGCCCTGATTTAACAAATTGATGGCAAGTTACAACAGACACCCTCTTATACTGGCGGATGCCAATCAAACCATCTATTTATACTTTAAAAAATGCAATTTGCTTTCTTAACTGTTCTGCAATTGTTTGTAAGCTTACTGCATTCTGTGAAATAACCTGGAATGTAGAATTTAACTCCTCCATAGAAGCATTGGTCTCTTCGGTTGAAGCAGCATTTTCTTCTGAGATAGCTGACAAATCTTCCATAATATTGATAAGACTTTCCTTTGTGACATTAATTGTATCTGCCTTATCTCCGGTATCAGAAACTGAGTTTTGAACCCTTGTAGCATTTTCTGAAAGGGCACTCATATCCTCTCTTGTAAGAACAATCTTATCCGACTGTGTCTGGAATTCAAATATAAGCGAATCAACTGTCTGAACAGAGCTTACAGAGTCTTCAACAAGCTTCTGGGTAACCTCTTCTATCTTAACAACCGCATCCTGTGACTGGGTAGCAAGATTAGATATTTCTGATGCAACTACCGCAAAGCCTCTTCCTGTCTCTCCCGCTCTTGCAGCTTCTATTGTAGCATTGAGTGAAAGAAGATTTGTCTGGTCTGCTATATCCGATATAATCTGAGTCATCTGGGATATCTCCTGAACGGAATTTGCCGTATTTTCAATTACACCTCTTATGGAATCAACAGCCTCAGTAACATCGCCGTTTTGAGCGAGCAGGTCATCCATGGCGGACATCGCTCTGTCACTTGCATTCTTCATATTGTCAACAAGGTCATTAAGTGTATGTATATTATCTGTAATTCCTTCTATATCCGCACCAATCTGGCTGGTGTTGTCGGATGAAGTCTGAACACTCTCAGCCTGAGAAAGTGAACCCTTTGTGATATCTTCAACAGCAGAAACAACCTGACTTGATGCCTCTGCAGCTCCTGATGCCGATGACGACAAATCATAACCTGAAGCCTTTATCTGATCTGCAAGAGTTTTGGTATTGCCTATAACCTCTGAAAGCTTATTCTTTAATTCAGAAACCGCTCTCGCAATGGCTCCTATTTCATCAGGTCTCTTTGTAAGAACAAATTCAACATCTCTTGTAAGGTCTCCGCCTGCAATTACCTTAATATCATCAGCAAGAAGATTCATCTTACCGGATACAAGACCTGCGAGTGAGAATCCTATTGCACAGCTTATTGCACTAAATATAACTATTGCAATAACTATCTTTTTTACAAGATCACCTATATCATCCTTAACGTCAGCTGCCGGGCGACCGGTAAATACCATACCTACGATTGAACCGTCAGGATTTTTAAGTGGAGTATAGTATCCGTAATACGGCTTACCGCCTATATTAAGATTATTGGAATAACAATCATTGCCCGAATCAAGTACATCAAGAACATTAGCAGTTGTAATTGCAGTACCAACCATTCTCTTACCCTGCTTATCTATAAGAGTTGTCATTCTTCTTGTATCACCATAGAATAGTGTATAATCAAGCTTTGTTCTTTCATGAAGGCTATCAAGCTGCTCCTGAAGCTCATCCTGAACCTCGATTCCACCTTTATATAGATTTTCACCGTCTAAGGTCCAATCACCATCATATTCATTGGACATCTCATTTTCAAGCTGTATAGCACCTACCATCAGCTCTTCCTTTGTAAGCTTGTAAATCATATTTTTTGATGATCTGATACTTATAATACCAACCAAAACAGCTGTAAGAACAAGTGCAATCGCTGACAGCACTATAACTTTGACAATAATCTTTTCTCTAAAATTTCTCATGTTGTTTATCCTTCCTTGCAATTTATATATATTATCAAGTTTAGATAAATTTATCCCCCTATAGGCAATTTATCAAGCTACACCAATAAAAATTATACCATTTATCAGACAATTTGTCACTATGTTTTTTCATCATAGCAAACAATATCCTATCAGAATACTATGAATTCTTATTTATACATATTAAATGCTTATTCTACAAAAAGTATTCAACACCGGATTCGAATATCTTCTGATCCTGTTCACCGTATATATTGATTGCAACAGCATCTCCTCTACGCTCTGAATGTGCCATCTTACCAAGCACTCTTCCGTCAGGACTTGTAATACCTTCTATTGCGTAGTAAGAACCGTTGATATTATAATACTCATCCATGGTTGGATTTCCGTCTATATCTACATACTGGGTTGCAACCTGTCCGTTTGCAAAAAGCTTTTCAATCCACTCTCTGCTTGCAACAAATCTTCCTTCACCATGTGATATAGGCACTGTATAAACTCCACCAAGCTCTGCCTTTTTAAGCCATGGACTCTTGTTGGTTACGACCTTTGTATAAACCATCTTGGACTGGTGACGTCCTATACTGTTCATAGCAAGAGTAGGTGAATTCTCTGACTGAGGTCTTATCTCACCGTAAGGCACGAGTCCAAGCTTAATAAGTGCCTGGAAACCGTTACAGATACCAAGTGCAAGTCCGTCACGTTCATTGAGAAGCTTCATAACCTCATCAGCAATCTTGGCATTTCTGAAGGCTGTTGCGATAAATTTACCTGAACCATCCGGTTCATCACCGGCAGAAAAGCCACCCGGGAACATGATAATCTGACTATCACTTATGGCTTTTGCAAACGCATCAACCGAATCTCTTATATCCTGTGCATCCTGATTCTTAAATACTATTGTAGTTACCTCAGCACCCGCTCTTTCAAAGGCTTTGGCAGAATCATATTCACAGTTGGTACCCGG
>CALGGL010000261.1 GCA_937915975.1 uncultured Lachnospiraceae bacterium
TATTGCTAATCATATTGATGTTGATACAGTGGCTGCGCTTGGCGTGTACATACATGGCTTATGCGGTGATAAGGTTGCAAGTGAATCGAATGTCAATTATCTGATTGCAACGGATATTATATCGGCGATTGGCAAAGTACTTAGAGGATATTAATTAATGGACAAAGAAAGAGTATGTGCGTATATAGATTTGAATAATCTAAGACACAATATCAATGAAATTCATAAATGTAATCCGAATGCGGAGGTTATATGTGTTATCAAGGCTGACGCATACGGTCATGGTGCAATTGAATTTGCACATGTATTGGAAGAATATGAATTTGTGTATGGATTTGCTGTTGCGACTGCTGACGAAGGAATTGAACTTCGAATTAACGGCATCAGGAAGCCTGTTATGGTACTCGGATACACATTCAAATCAAGCTATCACAGTATGATTAGCTATAATATTATGCCGACTATTATTTCTTATGAGATGGCTAAGGAATTTGATGATGAATGTGCAAGGATTGGTGTAAAGCTTAATGCTCATATCAAGGTTGATACCGGCATGGGAAGAATAGGCTTTAGGAATAATGATGATGACCTAAATACCATCAAGAAGATAAGCGAGCTTGACAATCTTCATTTGCAGGGGCTCTTTACACATTTTGCAAGGGCTGATGAAAAGGATTTATCCAATGCTTCAAAGCAGCTTGATGATTTTCATGATATTATTAATAAATTAGCAGACATCGGTGTTACGTTTGACTTTATTCATGCGGCTAATTCCGCAGCTATAATCGGATTAAAGCAGGCTGCATTTGATGTTGTCAGGGTGGGTATTATATTGTATGGTTTATGGCCGTCTGATGAAGTATCGCATCTTATTGATATTAAGCCTATTATGTCTATTAAGAGTCACGTTGTATTTGTCAAGGAGATTAATAAGGGTGATGCGATAAGCTATGGCGGTACATTTGTTGCAGATGATAAGATGAAGATTGCAACAATTCCCGTCGGATACGGTGACGGATATCCGCGTGGTTTGTCTAATAAGGGATATGTCCTTATTAACGGACATAAGTGTAATATACTCGGTCGAGTGTGTATGGATCAATTCATGGTTGATGTTACGGGACTTGATGTAAATGTGTTAGATACCGTTACACTACTTGGTGCTGACGGTGATGAAACTATAACAATGGAAGAATTGGGAGATATATCAGGTCGCTTTAATTATGAATTCGCATGCGACATAGGCAAAAGAATTCCAAGGGAGTGCTTAGGAGAATAAATGGGTAATAAATTCAAATCTTGGTTTCGTAAGAAGGATCAAAATCCGGATGAATTAATAGAGATGGTAAATGAATCTCATGAACGCGGAGTTTTAAATTCCAACGAAGCGGATATGATTCATAATATTGTTGAGGTTCGTGACAAGGATGCCAAGGATGTTATGGTGCACCGCAAAAATGTTGTTGCACTTGACGGCAAGATGAGACTTCGAGAAGCAATTGATTTTATTAATGAGAATAGCTTCTCAAGATATCCCGTATATCTTGATGACCTTGATGATATTATCGGAAGCATTCATATTAAGCAGCTGCTTAAATACGTTGATGATGTACGTTGGCTTGATAAAAGAATTCAAGATATCGATGGTCTTATCAGAGAAATCGGATTCATTCCGGAGACTAATGCTATCTATGCAATATTTGCGAGAATGAAGATTAAGAAGAATCACATAGCTATAGTTGTGGATGAGTATGGTCAGACATCAGGCATCATTACAATGGAGGATATCTTAGAAGAGATAGTCGGTAATATTATGGATGAAAATGATGCTGAAGAATTTGACAAATTTATTGAAGAGCATTGGGGCAAAGAAAATGTATTTAATCCAGAGGCATACAAAGAAGAGAAAAAGGCTGAAGCAGCAAAGAGGAGAAAACAAGTAAAAACAAAAATGAAATCTTTAATCATTATTTTCTTGACATTGAATTTATTAAATATCTCTATTTCACAAATTCCAAATTGGAAATTTGAAAATTTAGCAATAGATTTGATGACAGAAAACCCTCATCCATACAACTTATATTCCGATTCTATTCTTAATTTAAATAAAACAATTACAAAAAATGATAATGAAATTACATCTGAGATTACCTTAAATTATGGTGGTAACACAAGACAAGTTGAATTTGAAAGTATAGAAAGTCATTATGAAGGAAAAATAAATATTAATTATTTAGTTTGTCCCAACGGTAAATTTCATCCAAGAAAAATAGATAGTAGTGGTGATGTTGATATAATTCCTTATAGTGAATATATAAGTGATAATTGGAATTTAAGATGTTATTGGCATGATACCGGATATTTTTTAATTTTTTATGCTAACAATGGAGAAAAAAATTTAGTTGCAAGTAGAGATAGTGGAGCAAATTGGATAAAAGATTTGCATTTAACAGGAGAATTATATGATTTTAAACTAACTCAAGGAACTAACGGTAATAATGGTGAATATCCAATAATGTATATAGCAAATATAGGAGGAGAAAATTTGAAATTACTTGGAAGAAATTTAGTTTTAAAGAGTGATAGTTTTAACATGAACGGTGGTCCAGAAAAATATATGTGTAAAACTATGAAAAATACACAAGCATTTTTTTTAAAGGATAGTGATATATTTTATTATATAACATATAATGAAACACATTTTGAAAGTGGTTACTCAACTGCTCCTTCAATTAGTAATTATTTACAGTTGACTAATTTTGCTTTTGTTCACAATAGCAAATCTCCATTTCAATTTGTTGATAATATTGAAATAAAAGAAGTAAATTTAATAAGAAATAGTCAATATGCATATTATGAAGTGTATAATAAAGACAAAGATATAACATATCATGGACTTATTGATATCAAATTAAATAAAATATTATATAATTTTGCTGAATCAATTAATACTTTTATACCTTATTCAACAACTGAAATGTTGGCTATAACACCTGATTCAGCTTATAAAATATGTATTTTAAAAAATGGAAATAGTTGTTCTAGTACTTGTTCAAGTGGGAATTTAGTTTTGGATATAGAAGGTAATAAATGTGGTGATGATTGTGGTGATAATAAAATTAAATTAATGCCTAAAGAGATATGTATAAAGAAATCTGATTGCGATACGGATTATTATACTCTAAATGAGGATGATACTGAATGTGGTTTATGTAGTGAATTTTATTCAGAAACAAAAAAATATAAATTAATCAATACAGATGAATGTGTTAGTACTCCACCTAGTAATACTGAGGACTATAAAGCTAATTTATTTTTATTAAAATGTAAAACAAATTATCATTTAGATAATAAACAATGTCTACCTGATACATGTTATGAAAGATGCAATACATGCTCTGAGATATCTTCTGATATTAATGATCAAAAATGCTTATCTTGCAATACAGGTTATGAACTTGATCATGGAAATTGTGTTACACCTCCTACAACAGTAATAATTAATCCTTCTACTACTGTTATTAGACCTCTAACAACAATAATTACTCCTCCAACGACTGTTATAAAACCTCCAACAACAATAATTACTCCTCCAACGACTATTATTAGACCTCCAACAACAATAATAACTCCTCCGACTACTGTTATAATTCCTCCAACAACAGGAATAATTCCTCCTCCTCCAACTACAATGATAAGAGAAATTGTTACGACTATCCCGAGTACAATTCCAATAATAAAACCAGAAATAAAGTGCTCTTTAGAAAAATGTTTAAAATGTAATGATGAAAGTCAAAAATTAAATTTATGTTTATCATGTGATGAAGAAAAAGGATATAAAAAGGTGAATTATACTATTGTTTTAACACAATTTGTTGATTGCCTTAAGAAAGAGGATCCAAAATTAAAAAATTTTTATTATAATAAAACTTTGGATGAATATAGACCATGCTATAAAACTTGTAAAACATGCTTAATAGGAGGAGATGCTGAAGCTCAACATTGTTTAGAATGTGCTACTAATTATATGTTAAGGCCGGGATATAATCCAAAAAATAACTGTGTAGCTTATTCTGAATTTTATTATATTGATTCTTATAATCAATATAAAAGTTTGAAATCATTGAATTGCCCAGAAGAAGCTAAATATATCATTAAAGAAAAAAAATGTTGTATAAGTGATTGTAAAAAAGATGATGAATATAAATATTTATATAATGGAAATTGTCTGAAAACTTGCCCTGAAGATACGAAAAATAATAGTTTTATATGCATTGAATATCAAAATAAAAGTTATTTAAGTGTTAATGATTTAAATTTAAAGGAAAATGATAATTTAAATATTGTTGAGAATTTAGTCAAGAATTATATAAGTGAATTTAATTATACACAAAATCATGTTTCATTATATGATAATGATTTTTATAATATTCTTTTATATAAAAATCCACAAATAATAAATGATTTATCATTAAAAACTTCTAAGGTAGATTTCAATGTTTGTTACGAAAAAGTCAAATCTACTTATAATATCGAAGGGGATTTAGTGATATCAGTAGTTGATAAAAAAAGTACAAATAACCCTTCTTCATATTATTCCTTTTTTCATCCGAGAACTGGGAAAAAATTAGATGCGGAAAATATTTGCAAAAATGAAACAATAGTGGTTAAAGAGAATTTGACAACTATTTTAAATGAAAATGATACAAAATATGAATTGCAATCTTCCTTGGCAAATCAAGGAATTAATATTTTTGATATAAATGATCCTTTTTATACTGATTTATGTTTTGATTTCAAAAATCCTAAAAAACGGGATATTCCTCTCAGTGATAGAATAAAAGATGTTTTCCCTAATATTACATTATGTGGTGATGGATGTCAAACTGATAGGATTAATTTAGAAGATATGACAGCTTCATGCAATTGCAAATTTAATGATATAACAAATAATCAAGTTATTAAAGATAATGCTGTTTTAGATTCAATGGTGGGAGAAATTTTCGATTTAATAAATTCTAGTAATATACTTGTAGTTAAATGCTATAAATATATTTTTAAATATTTTACTAGCTCAATTGGTGGTATTTTAACTTGTTCTTTAATTGCATTAAACACAGGCTTGACAATCTTATTTTTCTTAAAACAATTTGGTGCAATAAAAAATTATATTAAATCTTTGACAAAAAAATATTTATCTTACTTATCTAATCAGGGTAAAAATGAAATAAATAATCCTCCTAAAAAAGATATTAAAAACAAAGATAAGAGAAAAGATAAAAATATAAATTATAAAAAATATATTAATGTTGTTTTTGAAGAAGAAAAAAGTTCTGATATTTTAGATGATAAAAAAAACGAAGATAAAAGTGTTAAAAATGATAAAAATAAAGAAAAAGATAAAAAATCGAACAAAAAAAATGAAATTAATGATAAATATATCAACGCAGTTACTACTGAGAAAATATATGCAGAAAGAAATATTGACCAATTCATTGAAGAATATTTAGAAGATTCTCCTGATGAAATGGAATATGATGACGCAATAAAAAAGGATAAAAGAACATTTTGTGAATATTTCTTAGAAAATTTAAAAGAAAAGCAAATAATAGCAAATACATTTATAGCAGAAGATCCAATAAAATCTCGAGCAATTAAAATAATATTATTTAATCTGAATATAATTCTATATTTCGTTATAAACGGATTATTCATCAGTGAAAGCTATATTAGTGAATTATATAATTTAAACGAAGAAGATGAAAATTTTTTCAGTTTTTTAGTGAAACAATTGAACCTGTAACATTTTTAATGTATCTTATATTATTGAGAGAAGAGTTTATAATCAAAAATATATCAGGGATTCGCTTGATTCGTCTCTCAAAAAATTACCCCCAAATCAGGAACCGCCGCACCGGTGTTTTCAAACACCATGCGGCGGTTTTTGCTGTATAGCATTATTTTCCTTAAATAATGGCTGCCAAAGCTCTCTATGAACATTAAAATACTCAGCCGTCTGACCTCACATAGAAGGTATCTTTCCCATAAGAATCCTTAATGTTCAGCCTTTCACCATCTAACTCATAAATCAGCGTAACAGGCGAATATCCTTCTTTGAGAAAACTCAGCGTAATTTTGCTGTCCTCGTTAGTGTATGTCATTTCAAGGACATTCCCTGCCATATCGTATTGCCCGGTTCCGTCAACGTTAAAGGTGTACACATAATCAGGTTTGTTTTCCGACTGCCACCGCCCAACAAGCCGCTTGTCCGTTTTCAA
>CALGGL010000262.1 GCA_937915975.1 uncultured Lachnospiraceae bacterium
ATTAGTCGATGAATATATTTGTGAAAAAAAATGTACAAAAATTGATAATAAATATATGCTTTTGGGAGGTGCCATAGGAGCTTTTATAACCTGGACCGTCATAAAAAGCATGGCATCCTTAGGTCCTGCAAAGGCAGTACTTCTTATAGTTATTTCACAGCTTCTTGTGGCATATCTTATTGAACTTTTCGGATGGTTCGGTGTTGAGAAGAATGAATTTCAGATGACTAAGCTCATTGGGATAATTGTAGCGGTGGCAGGATTTATTGTATTTCAGTGGAAGAAATAGGAGCCTATGATTTTATTTTTTTATTAAAACTGTTGTAAAAATGTTAAAAGTTTTGTACAATATGTTAGGTGTTTTGTATATGCAATATGGAATATTTTTCCATTTTATAATCAGGCATTATAAAAGGGGGAATTTTCATGAGGCATTTTATTTTAATTATATATATGTGTATGATTCCGTTTGTTGTTGCCGCCTGCGGGGCAAAGCCTCAAATGGTTAAGAACGGTGAGGACATACTTACAGAAGCAGTGTCGAAAGATACTGAAAACGGAATTGCTACTGCGGATGAAATATCGTCATCTGAATCAGATGAAATTAAACATTCTGTGGCTGTATATGTTTGCGGAGCGGTAGTCTCCCCGGGAGTATATTATCTTGATGCCGACTCCATAAAGCAGGATGCGGTTATGTGTGCCGGAGGCTTTGCTGAGGGTGCATGCGAGGAATATATCAATCTTGCGGAGCATATAAAAGATGGAGAGCAGATTTATATTCCTTATGATGAGGAGCTTAGTGCCGGCTACAGCCCGATTTATGATAATGTTTCGGGTTATCCGTCGACGGATAAGGAGGGAAAACTCAATATCAATTTAGCCGGTAAGGATGAACTGATGAGTTTATCCGGAATAGGAGAAGCAAGAGCAGCTGCAATTATTCAATACAGACAGGAGCACGGAGCTTTTAAAAGTATTGAAGAGATAAAAAATATAAGCGGAATAAAGGATTCCGTTTTTAATGATATTAAGGATTATATAACAGTTGATTGAGGTTAAATATTATGAAAAAAGTATTGGTAGTAGATGATGAAAAGTCAATTGTAAAAGGAATTAAATATAGTCTGGAACAGGATGACATGGAGGTTGATGTAGCCTATGACGGAGGCGAGGCTCTTTCTAAGGCAAAGGATAATACATATGATATCATTCTTCTTGATATAATGCTTCCTGTACATACCGGTCTTGAGGTATGTCAGATGATCAGGGAGTTTTCGGATGTTCCGATTATTATGCTTACGGCAAAGGGCGAGGATATGGATAAGATTCTCGGTCTTGAGTACGGAGCGGATGATTATATTACAAAGCCATTTAATATCCTTGAGGTTAAGGCAAGAATAAAAGCCATATTAAGGCGTAACGGAAAGGCTTCTGCCGAGGTTGATGATTCCAAGGTGATTGAGGCAAAGGGCTTAAAAATTGATTTGGACAGCAGACGTGTATATATAGATGGTGAAGAGGTTAATCTTACTGCCAAGGAATTTGATCTTGTTTATCTTCTTGTTTCAAATCCAAATAAGGTTTATTCAAGAGATCAGCTTCTTGATTTGATATGGGGACCATCTTACCCGGGTGATGCCAGAACGGTTGATGTTCATGTAAGGAGGCTTCGTGAAAAAATAGAAGCGACTCCCGCAACACCAAAGTATGTACATACCAAGTGGGGAGTCGGATACTATTTTGCTTAGGCAAGTAATTGGCTTAGGCACAGATTTTGCTTAGGCACGGATTTCTTTGAAAAGAATATTTTTAATGTCATCATTAGCGAAGGAAAGCTCGATACTGTTTTTGTAAAGCTGTATCAGTTCATCCTTCGCTATATTTAATTTTTCGGTTATAAATTCATACTCTCGACTCATGCTCGTATTGCTTACGGTTCTGTTGTCGGTATTTACGGTGGCGGCTATGCCACAGTCAAGAAAGTCTCTGAGGGGATATGCTTCACCGGGTTTAACCGCTTTAGTCTGATAATTGGAGGTAGGGCAGAGCTCAAAGCCGATATGTTTTTCTTTGCATAAACGCATAAGCTCCTTATCATTGCCAAGACATATTCCGTGCCCTATTCTTTTTGCTCCCGCTTCAACGGCAATACGGATATTGTTTACATTTCTGCATTCTCCGGAGTGAACGGTAAAAGGCATATCAAGCCTTGACGCCTCCTCAAAAAGATATGAAAAAAGCTCATTGGAAAAGCCCGCCTCATCACCCGCAAGATCAAGTGCGCAGACACCTGAACCGAGATATTCGCGCCCTGATTTTAGCATGGCAAGATTCTGTTCGCTTGTGTGATGACGCATGGCACAGATAATAATATTGGAATATATACCGTACTGCTTTAATCCATCCCTTGAGCCTTCGATTACACCTTCGTATATATCTCTGTAGCTCAAATCAGGATTAAGACTGAGCGTAGGAGCAAAACGGATTTCAATATATTTTATATTATCCTCTTTTGCCTGCTTTATCAGATCAAGAACAGCATTTTTTAAGTTCTCTTTTGTTTGTATGCAGGATACCGGAATGTCAAATTTGGTAAGGTACTCCGCAAGACTTGCGCAGTCAAAAGGAGCGGTAAGGTCATTTGAATCTATGCTTTTATTAAGACAGCTTTCTATAAACTGTTTGCTTAGTGAACCGTCGAGATGACAGTGCAGATCTATTTTAGGTAAGGCTTTTAATTCATCCATATGGTTGCTCCTTTCTTCGATTCGCGGTTGTAATTTGTTCTTATATATATTTTAACAATCATATAATCGTAAAACAAGTGGATGGAGTGAAAAAATATATGATATTGGAAGATGATGTATGCATGATGTTGGGATGATGTATGCATGATGATGGAAGATGATGTATGCATGGTGATGGGATGATGTATGCATGATGATGGAAGATGATGTATGCATGATGATGGAAGATGATGTATGCTTGATGTTGGGATGATGTATGCATGATGATGGAAGATGATGTATGCTTGATGTTGGAAAATTTGTATGATATTATGATTGATATGAAATAGAAACGGAGATAGCAGCGTGAAATTTTTTTCTGATAAAAAGGATGGAATAAGTCTTAAGCTTTTTGTGGCAGCGGTTATTATCATAATATGTGCTGCTTCCATAGGTGTTTATGCTTTTCTTTCCAGAAAAATATATTATAAACAATACAAATCAAATATTATAAATGATGTGAAAAAGAATACCGATTCCATAGCGGACACATTTTTGAATCTTGATGATGAAAATTATGATGATAATGAAGAAAACGATAATAACGATAATAATGATGATAACGATGTAAGGCTTGATTCTGAAATTGAAGTTCTGGCTTCCGTTTACGGTGGACGTATCATGGTTGTTGATTCCGATTACAAAATAATAAAGGATTCTCTGGGTGAAAGAGAAGGCAGCTTTGTTATAAGTGAAAAAATGATAGATGCCATGACTGGATACGAAAAAAGCGTTACTGTTGAAAAGAAAGATTACATTCAATATATTAGGCAGATAACCGATAGTGAGGGTTTGGTAAGAGGCCTGATTATAGTGCACATTTCCGATGATATGATGAATGAAATCAATGAGCTTGTTTCGGATAAGCTGGTTATTGTTTTTGCCATAATTCTTTTGCTTTGCATTTTAATCGCTTATTATATAAGCTCATTCAGTGTTAAGGATCTAAGATATATGAATAACCAGATGGACATTGCGCAAAACGGACATCTGGATGAACCGATAAAGGAGAGGGGATTTAAGGAATTCAGAAATCTTATCGGTAATTACAACGAGACCATTGAGAAGCTGGCAGATATAGATTCCAGCCGACAGGAATTTGTGTCAAATGTATCGCATGAGCTTAAGACACCTATAACATCTATGAAGGTCCTTGCGGATTCTCTTGTTCAAAATGAAGATGCGGACCTTAAGATGTATAAGGATTTTATGAGCGACATAGTTGATGAAATTGACAGGGAGAGCAAGATAATAACCGACCTTCTTACTTTGGTTAAGATGGATAAGAAGTCTGCGGAGATTAATATTGAAGAAATCAATATTAATAATCTTTTGGAGATTATTCTTAAGCGTGTTACTCCTATAGCAGAACAAAGAAATATTGAGATAACATACGAAAGCTTCAGAGAGGTTGTGGCAGAGGTCGACGAGGTTAAGCTTAGTCTTGCACTTTCAAATATTATTGAAAATGCGGTTAAGTACAATATTGATAACGGATGGGTCAAGGTAACACTGAATGCCGACCACAAGTTCTTTTATGTGAAGGTTGCTGATTCGGGTGTTGGCATACCTGATGATTGCAAGTCTCAGGTATTTGAGAGATTTTACAGGGTTGATAAGGCAAGAAGCAGAGATACGGGAGGTACCGGCCTGGGTCTTGCGATTACAAAAAATGTTATCACTATGCATAACGGAACCATAAAGCTTTACAGTGAGTCAGGCGAGGGTACTACATTTACAATAAAAATACCTTTAAAGAGGGGATAAAATGAAATCAGCGGATAAAGTAAAAACTACAGATAATGCTAAGTGGTCGTATGATGTTAAGTTGGCTACTCTTTTGTTTGCTATGCTTTTTTTGCTTGCAGGATGTAAGAACAACTCAACTGATGAAGAGACAAGCTCTACCGAAAGCGGAGCACCTGAGACAACTATGGTATATATATATCATCCTGACGGCTCAAAAGTTGTTGTTGAAGAGGAAAGATACCAGCTTAAGCAGCCGGATATGGCAGCAGCATCCATAGAAGAAATTATGACAGTTATAGCACCTTATTATGAGGAAAGGATGTCATACAGAACATATATGCTTGATTCGGAAAATGTGGTAACATTAGAATTTTCAATTAACGGCGATTATAATAAAGAGTATTATCTGCTTGCTAAGGGGGCAATTACAAGAACCCTCTATCAGATAACTGACATATCTATGATACGGATAGTTCTTTATAACGAGGACGAGGAAATCATATCCGATGAGATACTTGACAGGGAATCGATTTATTATTATGATGAGGATACGTTCTAAATATTTCGATACCAAGAAATCTCAATAGCAAGATGTATCGATACCAAGAAATATCAATACCAAGAGGTATCGATACTGAGAAATGTCAATAGCAAGAGGTATCGATACTAAGAAATATCAATACCAAGAGGTATCGATACTAAGTGAAATCAATATCGAGTGAGCGAAAAAATTTGCGATTATGCATCAGCATAATGAGCAGGGAAAATTGTATTATTATGTAATCTTAATTGGCGGCGAAAGTCTTTTTTTTTTCAGTTCTAAAAACACGGAGGAAAAGTAAATTTAATGAAAAGACCCATGCTATGGGCGGCGGCTATGTTTGCACTTGGAGAGGTGATAAGCTTATATGCCGGTGATTTAGCGTTGACAGGTATAATGATTATTATGCCTGCTTTTGGTATGCATTTGATTTTAAGAGGAAATGATAAGCGGAAGAATAATAAGACCGGCTTTGCGGTAATTATTCTTTCGCTTTTTGTATTGCTCGGAAGTATGAATGTAAGGCTTAGGGATTTTGAGAGGAAGGAAGTGTATAAAGGTTTATTTGATGGACACGGGGATGAAGCAGATGGTGCCGTGGACCATGGACATGGGGATGAGGCGGAAGACGGAGCTTCGTGGAATAGGAAATTTTCAGGATATGGCATGGTTTATAAGCTTGATGAGAAGGATACGGGCGCTGACTTATATATTCGATTGGAAAATGGTTTAAACGTGATTATTTTTGGATACTCGGAAGGCGGCACATGGAATGGAGAGAAACGTTATGGATATGTAGAGTATGGAGGTGCAGGCTATGGAGATGTAGGATACGGGGATGCAGGCTATGGAGATGTAAGATATGGGAATGCAGGCTATGGAGATGTAGGATACGGGGATGCAGGCTATGGAGATGTAGGATACGGAGATGCAGTTCGCGTGGAAGGTGAGTTGAAGATGTTTGAGCATACATCCAATCCCGGCTGCTTTGATTTTAAGAATTATTATAAGGCAAGAAATGTCTGCGGAAGCCTTAGGAATTATGATTTAGAAATTGTTTCGAAAAATACGAATCTTTTTTATAAATATTTGGATTTTTTGAGTGGAGTAAAAAGAAAATCAAGAGAAAGAATTTATTCCATAACCGATGAAAAGACAGCCGGAATTTACAGTGGAATTTTACTGGGTGACAGGAAGTCTGTGGATGAGTTTACAAGACTTGATTTTCAAAATAACGGCATAGCGCATATACTTGCCATATCGGGACTTCATATATCACTTATCTTCGGAATTATATATAAGCTGTTAAGAAAGCTCAGACTTAACAGATATGCTGCGGGAATTGTAGGCTTTTTGATTCTTATTTCGTATTCGCTTATGACGGGATTCAGTATGTCGACTCTTAGAGCTCTTTGTATGATTGTTCTTTCTCTGATAGCAATTTACACAGGTGAAAGCTATGATATGCCTACTGCGCTTTCGGCTTCTCTTTTTATCATACTTTTATATCAGCCGTTCCGAATAACAGACAGTTCAGTTTTGATGAGCATCATGGCGATAGTGGGAATATGTGTGGGACAATATATCATAAAGCACATTGAATTTTTTTATTATGTCAATACATTTCCTAAAAAAGTATGTGCGGCGTTTGTCTTTTCAATTTCGGTCAATGTGGTTATGTTTCCTGTTATAATTTACATTTATCACGAGGTAACGGTTTACAGTATCTTTTTAAATTTGCTGGTTATACCGCTTATGACGATAGTGGTGCTTTCGGGGATGATTGGAATTGCTGTTTCATTTGTGAGTATGTCGTTTGGCGCATATGTGATAAAACCGGGTGCATTTATACTTAAGGTTTATGAGTGGTTATGCAATGTTTTTTATAGGCTTCCTTTCGGAAGGATTAATATCGGAAGAATTAATGTTCTTATGGTTTTTCTTTATTATGCTATGCTGTTTTGCCTTTTAATTTTGTTTAATAAGAGATTCTTGGAAGTAACTCGTATGAAGCTTCACAGACGTTTTAAAGTAAGTCTTTCTTTTAAAAAGTGGTGTCTTCTTAGGGTGGTTTATGCTGTTTTGGTTTTTGGCACATTTTCCGGAATTATTATTTTTACATACAGGCTTTACTGTGGTGAGCTGATAGTTTTATTTGATATGGTTAGCCTTGGCGTAAGCCTCGAGGCGCTTGTTAAGGGAGGCTACCTTTTCAGCGGAATCCTTCACCTCGGGGCGCCAGGGGAATGCGCCTGCAGGAAGAAGCGAACAAAGGATTACCTTAATCTTATGGGCCTTTGCAAGTTCCACCATGGACACGATATTCCCGAAGGTGTAATCCTCATTGTAGTCACCCTGGTTAAGGGCGATATCGTTGCATCCGG
This sequence comes from uncultured Lachnospiraceae bacterium, assembly GCA_937915975.1. GTDB lineage: Bacteria > Bacillota > Clostridia > Lachnospirales > Lachnospiraceae > Coprococcus_C. The sequence continues at coordinate 7,464 of CALGGL010000262.1, forward strand.
CAAGAATTGCGACGGTCTTCGGGTGAAGGTCGATGACGTCTGAGCGGAAACGGAGGAGCATCTGGGCGGATACCTCACCGCTGATTCCGCGGCCGATGAAACGGCCGTCGCTGAAAAACCGGGCGTGCTTTTCGACCCATCCTTCCGTGATGGAGTCCCCCATCAGGACAACCCTCTTCTCCCCCTTTGCGGGTGCTTCGACTGAAGCGTTAGCGTCGCTGTACCTGTACAGATGGACAAAATTCTGTCCCGATGCGGAGGCTGCGATGAGCGCCGCCGCAGCAATTGTCAAAAACCTCTTCATACTAAATATCAGCTTTATTAAGGGCCTTCCAGAGTTCATCCTTAAGCTTGTCAAGGCCCATATTTGCAACCGAGGAAATGAATACGTGAGGGATATCCCCGGGAAGTTTAGCCTCTATGCTTTTCATTTTCCGGGAATCCACAAGGTCACACTTTGTAATCGCAAGTACGCGGTCCTTCACGAGCAGTTCCGGATTGTATTCGCGAAGCTCGTTAAG
>CALGGL010000263.1 GCA_937915975.1 uncultured Lachnospiraceae bacterium
GAATCCTTCAGCGTTATCAAAGAGAATAAGGACGGCACATTCGAAATGCAGACATAGCGGAGATGCCTCATCAACACTTACCATCGTTGCACCGACACTTACTACATATGGTGGAACAGGTAGTGCCGCAGCAACTATCGCGGGAAGTATAGATGGAGTTACAAACCCTGATATAGTATATAAGAATGGTGATACTGTTCTTGACGCTGCTCCGACAGATGCCGGAACATATACTGCAAGTATTACATTTACAGATGTTTCTTTAACCGTTGGAGGAACAGGAGACGTAACGGCAACTGTGGAATATACCATAGAACCTGCTGCTCTTACCGATGTGAGTGTAGAACAAAACGGAACGTTGACATATACCGGAGAAGCACAGACACCTGAAGTAACGACAAGTGCAACAGCGGTAAATGATCAGACTGTTACATTTACCTATAGTACAACAGAAGACGGAACTTATGGTGACATGCCGACTGTCACCAATGTCAGTGACTGTGGAACTATATATTATAAGGCAAGTGCACCAAACCATAATGATGTAACAGGAAGCTTCACGGTTAGTATGAATAAGGCTGATAAGGAAGCACCGGCTGCACCGACAGCTACAAGTACAAGTGTAAATAGTATTACACTTGATTCAATTCCTAACGGCAGATACAAATTGGGTGACGGCGAATGGCAGACAAGTCCTACATTTACCGGGCTTGAAATGAATACCTCATATACTTTTTATCAGAAGTATGCAGAGGATTCCAACTACAATGAGTCCTTGACAAGTGTCGGAGCCGATATAAGCACTTCGAACCATGTGCATGAGTGGTCTTATCAGGCAGACGGTACGACTATAACGGCTACATGTGCCGATACTGATGGAGGACACGGTACACCGAATACGGCAACGCTTACACTAATCAGACCGGAACTTACAAAATACGGTGGAACGGAAAGTGCAGAAGTAACCTTTACGGGAGGTATCGATGGCGTTGCTCCTGTTGTAGTATATAAGAAGGGTAATGACGTTCTTGACGGTGCACCGACAGATGCCGGAAGCTATACAGCAAGTGTTACAATTGACGGTGTAACAGCAAGCATTGAGTATGAGATAGAGAAGGCTGATGCACCGGTGCTTTCCGATGGACAAAAGCCTACGAAAAATGAAAATATTATTTATGATGGTACGGAAAAAGAGCTTATAACTGAGTCTGATGATAATATTACGGGTTATACAATGAAGTATGCCGTAACTACTACAGATACGGTACCTGATGATTCGGAATTTGACACTTCAATTCCGGAAGAAACGAACGCCGGAACGTATTATGTATGGTATAAAGTTTTTGCCGATAACAGCAATAATTGCAAGGATACAGAACCTGCATCACTTCTCGTTAATATAGCTCCGAGAAAGGTGACCGTAAGCGGTATTATCGCATTGAATAAAACATATGATGGAACTGACAGTGCAATTCTTGATTATTCAAATGTTACATTTGACGGCATTGTTGACGATGATACGCTGACTGTTTCAGCAACAGGCAAGTTTGTCGATTCGGATGTTTCCGTAGACGGATCCGGTGAGGTAGTAGCAAAAATAGTAAATATAACAGGTCTTATTCTGGATGGTGCTGATGTTGATAATTATGAGTTGGCACAGGACGGACAGCAGACAACTACAACTGCAACGATAAAGAAAAAGGCTGTTACGGTTACAGCACTTGATCAGATTGTCGCTGTAGAAGGAAATATTGATGATTCTCCTTCTATGGCAACTCTTGACGGTGCTATAGAAGGACATAAGCTTGCTGAAATAACACTTACTTCAGGAAGTACAGCAAGCGCGACCGCAGATGGTGTGATAACACCGGGTGAAGCAAAAATCGTAAGCGGTGATGTGGATGTAACGGATAATTATGAAATAACATATATAAACGGCGTAATGACCGTTACAAAGGCTGATTCGGAAGTCATACTTGATAAGACTTCGGTTGGCGAGGATACAAGCGTAGCAGCAGTTGAATCTCCAAACCTTCAGGAATTTGCTGACAAGCTTGCTGAAGACGGAAAGCTTGTAAAGGTCGAGCTTAATGTCAAGCCTGTTGAGGAAGATGAACTTGAAGCTGATGCTGTATCAGGCATAAAGGCTGCGGCGGATAAACTGTTTGCAAATGTCGGTAAAGAGACAGTAAATATAGAATACCTTGAGATAGATATGACAAAGTATGTTGACGGCATAAAGCAGGGAGCTATCAGTGATACAAATACTCCTATAGAGATTGCGGTTACATATAATACAGACAAGGCGAAGAATCCTGTAGTTATAAGAAGACATGACGGAGCGGTTTTGGTATTTGATCTCCTTTCGTCAAAGCCTGCAGGCAGCTATAAGGATGCGTCATATTACCTGGAAGGCGATAAGATATATATTTATTCACAATACTTCTCAGACTTTGCGATAGTATATTCGGTTGAAAAGACATTTAATGTAAACCTTGATAACGGAATGGATGAAGTGATAAGAGTTATTGTACCGGAAGGTACAAAGTACACACCGCCGAAAGACCTTACAAGAGACGGATATGATTTCGGTGGCTGGTATAAGGATGAAACATTTACCGCAAAGTGGAATCCGGATACAGATACAGTTACGGCTGATATGAAACTTTTTGCAAAGTGGATAAAGAAGGCTGATAGTACAACGCCGACAGATACCGGAAGTAACACCACACCGGCAGATAATGGAAGCAGTACCACGCCTGCAACACCGGCCACTACTCAAACGGTAACACCGGCGGCAACAAATACTACGCCTGCGGCGGATACAACAAAGAAATCTGTAGACACAGGCGACCACTCACATGTGGCAGTCGCAATCATGCTTATGATTGATTCGGTTTTGGCGGCGGTTTATCTGACTTTGTTGAAAAGAAAAAGATTAAAATAAAAAATGTATATGTAAATATTTTAATTAATAAGAAGCATTTTTGATGATATCAGTCAAAGGTGCTTCTTTTTTTGTCGAATTGTGGTCTTATTTTGTATACGTTTAGTGAATAAAATTAACATGATATATGTTAAAGTTGTACTCAAGGATAATCGGATTGGAAATTATAGATTTTTAACATATAAATAATAACTATAATTTACTTTGTTTTTAACAGAAGGGAGTGCATGATATAATGACATATATGATAAAGGATGCGGCCAGGGAGCTTAACGTTGAGGCTCATGTATTAAGATATTGGGAAGAGGAACTTGGACTTGCTATAAAGAGAAACTCCATGGGACACAGATATTATGATGAAAAGGATATATTGATTTTTAAGAATGTTCAGGAACTTAAGAAAAGGGGTCTTTCGCTTAAGGATATAAGGGATGGGATAGATAAGGCAAGAAGTGAACAGACAAAAGAATCAAGTGCGTTAAAGTCCGGTGAAGTTTCAGGTGAGGTAAAAGAGGAATTTGTGCCTTTGTCTGAAACTTTGAATCAAAGTGACAATGAAGAAAATAACGGAAAAATTACTGAGAAAAACAGCTTAAAGTATTTTGGAGAAAAAGATTTAAAGATCACTGATAAAAAAGATTTAAAGACCATTGATAAAATAGAAGCGGATAACATTAAAGATAAAAAAACTGATGAATTAAAGATTGTTGACTTTAAGTTGGCACAGCTTCAAAGTGTTATGAACAGGGTTGTTGCAAATGCATTAAGAGAAAATAAAGATATTATAACTTCTTCTATTAAAGAAGAGATTACAGCGGATGTTATGAAACAGTTTGATACTGTGATGAGAGAAAAGGAAGAAAGAGAAGAAAGAAGATATAAAAAACTGGATGAATATCTTCGTGAGATTCAAAGAGCAAATGCTGAGATTGCTGCAACAAGAGACAGAGGATTTTTCAAAAGACGAAGAGCAAAACAAAGAATTTAGGGAAAGAAATTATGCTATTAAATGACAATAAAATGTCTATATTATAAAAAGATATGTTTTTGCTGATTTTTGATTTAAAATTTGTAGCTGTTAAAAATCTGTTATGATATAATGTTGGAAGCGATGAAGAAGTCGGAAGAGTACATGTTGATAACATTAAGATATACGATAATGGAGAAATGATAATGGTTTACACAGTTACTTTTAATCCGTCTCTCGATTATATAGTTACGGTTGATGATTTAAAGCTTGGACTTACAAACAGAACCTCATCGGAATTGATTTTGCCGGGAGGAAAAGGTGTAAATGTTTCTACGGTACTGAGTAATCTCGGTGTTGACAATACCGCACTTTATTTTGCGGCAGGCTTTGTCGGAGACGAGATTACAAGAAGGATAAATGCGCTTGGTATAAATGCGGATTATATATCTGTTGATGGGGGCAATTCCAGAATTAATGTAAAGATAAAAAATATTGATGGAACAGAGATAAACGGCGCAGGACCCGATATCTCCAAAGAAAATCTTAAAGAACTGATGGATAAGCTTGAACTGCTTGATGACGGAGATATATTGGTTCTTGCGGGTAGTATACCGTCGTCCATACCGGCTTCCATTTATGCTGACATTATGGAAAGCCTTTCTGACAAAGATATAGATATAGTTGTCGATGCTTCTAAGGATTTGCTTTTGAACGTACTTAAATACAAACCGTTCCTCATTAAACCGAATAATCATGAGCTTGGAGAAATATTTGATAAAAAGCTTGACAGCAGAGAAACTGTAATTCCTTATGCAAAAGAACTTCAAAAAATGGGTGAAAAAAATATTCTTGTATCGCTTGCGGGGAAAGGCGCAGTCCTTGTCAGTGAAGACGGAACTGTATATGAAAGTGAAGCTCCTAAAGGCAGGCTGGTTAATGCTGTCGGGGCAGGTGACTCGATGGTAGCAGGGTTTATAGCTGGATGGCTTGAAAATAAAGATATGGAATATGCATTCAAAATGGGAATTGCCGCAGGCTCGGCAAGTGCGTTCTCAGAGCTTTTGGCAACAAAAGAGGAAATATATAAACTGATGTAACAACAAGGATGGTTTCAATCAACAAGTTTTTAGGTGCAAAGCAAATCGTAAGTGCCGGCGAGATTTGCGTGTGCCTGTAAAGCGTGTTTATTGAAACCGTCCCCGCTATAATAAATTACAGACTGCCGTTATACATAATCATAGTTTCGTTTATAATTTTATATTCGCCATCCGTATAATCAACGACGATTATATTGCAATTGGTTTGCAGACCACCTGACCAGAATTCGCTGGTTGGGTGTTTTTTTATGTAACTCATAATGGCTTTGTTGATTGCACCGTGGGCGACTATCATAACTCTTTTGCATTTTTTTTCGAGTGGTTCGATTTTGTCCTGCATAAAGTCTCCGGCGCGGGCTATAAGATGCTCGAAGGTTTCTGCATCATCGGCCGGTATGTAGCATTCGGGTTTTTTAAAAAAATACTTAAATGTTAGGCCTTCATCACGTATAAGCTCGGAGAAATTGCTGCCTTCAAAATGTCCGAAGCTAATCTCTCTGATTCGGTCATCTTTTATGATTTCTATATCACGATTTCCCCTTATCAATTCTGCTGTTTCATAAGCTCGTTTAAGAGGACTGGAATAAATAAGGTCAATCTTTGTATCTTTTAATCCCTCGCCTGTTTTGACGGCGAGCTCGCGACCATAATCATTTAGTTCTATATCTACATTGCCCTGTAATCTTTTGTCTTTATTCCATGGCGTTTCTCCATGTCTTACTATGTATATTTCCATGTTCCCATCCTGTTTTTTGTGTATTTGTTCTGTAAAAAAATATATAGCATTTAAGATATTCTTAATGCTTTTTTCGTCAATTTCAGTCGTTCTATATATTTTCTATCTGCCAGTCGATAGGCTCTAAACCGTTAGCGACAAGAAATTCATTTGCTTTACTAAAATGTCTGCAGCCAAAGAAACCTCTGTACACCGATAAAGGTGAAGGATGAGGAGCCTTAAGTATAAGATGCTTTGGGTTATTAAGCATAGCTGCTTTCTTTTGGGCAAATCCGCCCCAAAGTAAAAATACTATCGGTCTGTCCTGTTCATTTACCGCTCGTATGGCAGCATCTGTAAATTCCTCCCAGCCCTTTCCCTGATGGGAAGCTGCCTGGTGAGCTCTTACCGTAAGTACGGCATTAAGCAAAAGTACACCCTGCTCGGCCCATTTTACGAGATAACCGTTGTTAGGAATATAGCATCCTAAATCCTCATTGAGCTCCTTATATATATTTACAAGTGAAGGAGGTATGGCTACATCCGGTTTTACGGAAAAGCAAAGACCGTGAGCCTGTCCATCATCATGATACGGATCCTGACCGATGATTACACACTTGACTTTGCTGAGCGGCGTAAGATGAAAGGCATTGAAGATGTCATCGCCGGGCGGAAATATTTTTTTGGTTGCATACTCTTGTCCGATAAAATCAAACAATTTCTTATAATAATCCTTTTTATATTCGGGCGAAAGTGCCTTCGCCCAGTCATTACTAATCGGTGGCATAGCATATTCCCTTTCTCATTATATACTCAATCAATATATTATAACATAATTTGCAGTTGTGTAAACTTCTGTTTATCGCAGTATGGTGTGAACGAGGATACTGTTAATATAACTTCT
>CALGGL010000264.1 GCA_937915975.1 uncultured Lachnospiraceae bacterium
AATTGGATTGTTCTTGAATTAAATCCGGTTAAAGACCTTTTGCTGGATTTTGCAGCTAAACTTTACAATGAAAAAAAAGCAACAGATATAATACGCGATGCAAAAATTAATCTTTCTTTTTGGGGTATAGGTGTAGAAATTGCCAAGTCTGAAAAGATAACTGATATCGAAGTAGCATTGTCACGCATGCTTGAAAGTCTGAAAAAACAAAATAAAAGAGTATTAATAACCATAGACGAAGCTGTCAATTCTCAAACCATGAGAGAATTTGCCAGTGCCTTTCAAATATTTATACGACAAGATTTACCTTTATATCTTATAATGACCGGCTTATACGAAAATATTGATGCTCTTCAAAATGAACAGACTTTAACATTTTTACATCGTGCCCCAAAGATTTTTTTAAAACCTTTAAATATAGGAAGTATAGTTAATCAATATAAAAATACATTTCATCTTGATGATGAAAACGCAAGGAAAATGGCCAAACTTACAAGAGGTTATTCTTTTGCCTTCCAGGTACTTGGATATTTTACATTTGAAAATAACGGAGATTATAAATCGATTACAGATAAATACCGTGAATATCTGGATGAATATGTTTATAATAAAATTTGGTCCGAATTATCTGAAAAAGAAAAAAGAATAATGTATGCAATAGCATCTTCCAAAGGTGGAAAAATAATTGATATACGAGAATTACTTAACCTTAAGCCAAATGAATTCAGTCCCTACAGAGAGAGACTTATTAAAAGAGGTCTAATAAATGGTGATGAACGCGGAATTGTAAAATTTACACTTCCATGCTTTGAAAACTATGTACTTAATAATTATTTAGGAGACGATTATGAATGATACAATAGCTGCCATAGCTACCGGTATGGGAAGCTCCGGCATAGGAATTATAAGAATAAGCGGCGAAAAAGCTATACAGATATCCGACAAAATATTTGTGCCAAAGAACCATAATAAAAAAATCTGCAACATGGCGAGCTACACCGCTGCTTTCGGTCATATAACATATAATGATGAAGTATATGATGAGGCAGTTGCTCTTGTTATGCGTGCACCACATACCTATACAACAGAGGATGTGGTTGAATTTGACTGCCATGGCGGCATCACGGTTTTAAAGAGAATCCTTGACCTTGTGATCAGTCTCGGTGCAAGACCTGCTGAGGGAGGCGAATTTACCAAAAGAGCCTTTCTTGGTGGAAGAATTGATATGTCACAGGCAGAGGCTGTTATGGATCTTATTAATTCCAAAAATGAATTTGCTGCCAAAGCATCCCTTAGAAAATTACAGGGTGGCTTAAGGGACATCATAGCAGACATGAGAGAAAAGCTATTATATAATATTGCCTACATTGAATCAGCTTTGGATGACCCTGAAAATTACTCTTTGGATGAATTTCCACAGGAGTTAAAAAGTGTTGTGGAAAACTTGTTGATAACTATTGATAAGTTAATTAAATCAAGCGGTAACGGACGACTTATAAACGAGGGTATAAGAACCGTAATAGTCGGTAAACCAAATGCCGGAAAGTCCTCTGTACTAAATATGCTCCTCGATGAAGACAGAGCTATAGTAACAGACATTGAAGGAACCACCAGAGACACCCTTGAGGAATACCTGAATATAGACGGAATATCGCTAAATATCGTGGATACGGCGGGTATAAGAGACACTGATGATACCGTAGAGAAAATCGGAGTTGATAAAGCAATTGACACTCTTGAGGAGGCCGATTTAATTCTATATATCGTTGACGGAAGTGTTCCTCTAAGCGATAATGACCGTATGATAATGGACAAATTACACGGAAAAAAAGTCATAACTATCATTAATAAAAATGACATGAATGTGGTTGTGGATAAGTTGTGGATAACTAAAAATATTGATACGAAAATTGTGGAGCTTTCAGCAAAAGAAAGGACGGGCAAGGATGACTTATATAATACCCTTAAAGAAATGTTCTTCAACAATGAACTGTCCTATAACGACGAGGTTTACATAACAAGTCTCCGCCACAAAAATCTTTTATCTGAAGCAAAAGAAAGTCTGACCAAGGTTCTAGAAAGCATTGACCTAAACATGGGCGAAGACTTCTTTACCATAGACCTTATGGCAGCATATGCCTCTCTCGGCAAAATAATAGGCGAAGAGCTTGAAGACGACCTTGTAAACAAAATCTTCTCTGAATTCTGTATGGGCAAGTAAATTCTGGTTTGTCGATGTGATAGTCGGCAGGATATAAAGGCTGTAACTGCCGAGTAAGTTTTCTTAAGGGTGCTTATCATATATAAGGTCTTCGAAGGACACGCTCTCGCTCGATTAACGGTCCTTCTAAAGACCTATATATGATTTCGCACCCATTTATTTTTTCTTTCGGCAGTTACACCAATATCCTGCCGACACGCTGCGCGTGGTGAATATGTGTTTATATACTTCATATTTCTTGTGATATTAAACATATGGCTATATAATGGATAAACTTTAAACCAAATTTAATAAGCAAGAAAACAGAAAAATATAGGAGAAAATATTGCTTTCCAATAATTGTTTTACCTATAAAGCAAGTAATATATAATTAACTTATAGGTAATTTATGAACTGAATCAGATTAGTGATTAAAGCTTTTACCTATAAGTTAAACACTATAAGGCAGTTTTATAGGTAAATTAAGTATTATGTCAGATGGATTATTGTTTTTTTTACCTATAAGATTGGATACACTATGCATACTTATAGGTAAATCACGAATTATATCAGATTGATTATCGGTTATTTTACCTATAAAATGAGCAATGTGTTGCAGTCTTATAGGTAAACCAAGAATTTTGCATTCAGTCAGATGGCTTGCGTGGTTCATGCTCTGCTTTATGGTTACATCTTGATTCGATAATCCGTAAATTGTTTTAATAAGTTATAGATTTTTTTTATGATAGGAAGTATAATAAATGTATATGTCTTATTGGCTCAAATAGTTTCGAAAGGGGAGAATTATATATGAGACAAAATGATACAGCTCTTTATAAGATTGCCGGAATTTTTTGGGGAATTCAGACGATTCTTTCGTTGATTAACATTATATCAGAGAAGATGGAAGGATTAAGTCTTGTAGTAGGTTTGGTAATAATGGTTCTTTATGCCGTATGTACATATGGACTCTTTACGGGCGATACATACAAGTTTTATAAAAGTATAAAGATATTTGCAATAATAATATATGTTGCATGTGGAATTCTTATATTGGCTTCGTTAAGTGCTTTATCTAGGGCAGGTGGAATTGCACTGGGATTGATAGTTATTGTTGCATTGATTATAGCAGAATTCTGGGCACTTACAAAGCTTGCGGGAATGGCTGATGATAACGAGCCGGTTGATAGATTTTGGTTTGTGCCGGGAGTTATATATGTTTTTAATACTGTTTTTTCATATGCTTTTATAAATTCTATTGCTGCAACATATAGTGTAAATTTGAGTGCTTTTGGCGGATTGAATACTGATAATGTAATAATGGTTATTTTTGGGTTGGCAATGTATTTCATTACCGGTTATGCATTTTATGATGCGCAAAAGCAGGCTGTCGGAAATGCACCTGCGACTCCAAATTATCAGCCGGATCAGAAAACATACAATGTTTATAATCCAAGCAGCATGAATAACGCTAATAATACGTATAATGCAAACAATATAAACAATACGTACAATGCAAATAATACGTACAGCGCAAATAATATGAACAATTCTAACAATACATACAATGCAAACAATACATACAATGCAAACAATTATTCCGGAGATAATGATGGTAATTCGGAAAACAGTTATAGTTCCGGAAGCTATAATTTAAACGGAAATATAGTTGGCGAGGAGCCTGAGAAAAAGAGTGCATTTACTTTGAAGAAAGATTAATGAGTTTAAAGAAGACTGATGCATTAGAAGAATATATAGTGGAGGATTGCAAAGAGGTTAGCAGAAAATTTTATAGGGAGGGTTTTGTTATGGAAGAGTTAAAAACTATCGAAGAGCTTGCCAAGCTTTCGGAAGAAGACTTTATGACCGGGCTTCTTAACAGAAGAGGCGGACTCAGAAGAATTGATGAGTATATCAAGGATAATCCGGATTCAAAATGTGCGTTTATAATATTTGATGGTGATAATTTTAAGAAAATTAATGATACCTTCGGACATCAATGCGGGGATAGTGTAATTATAAGCAGCGCACAGGAAATCAGAAGACAGTTTTCAAAAAAAGGAATAATCTTCAGACTTGGCGGGGATGAATTTGTTGTTTTTTATAAGGATGTAAATCTTGACAGACTTAAGGAAAAACTGAATGAGTTCCAGGCAATATGCAATAAGGCGAGTGTGATTGGCAGTAAAAAGGTAGCATTTACATTTTCGATTGGGGTTTCTATCTATCCGGACAACGGTAAAAATTTCGACGAACTGATGAAGCATGCGGATGATGCTTTGTATAAGGCAAAGTATGACGGAAGAGCCAGATATTATTTTTATAGTGATAAAATGATTTTGCCTAATCGTGAGCAGTTTATGTTTGATTTGGACGAGTTCTCGAGAGGTCTTCCGGGAGGATTTTTTGTATACGAAGCATCCGGAGATGAAAGGCTTCTTTATGTAGGAGATTCTCTTATAAAAATGTACAACTGTCATAATATAGATGAATTCAGAGAGCATGTAGGTAACAGCTTTAGAGGTATGGTTCATCCTGATGACCTCGAGCGGGCAGAAAAGGAAATATATGAGCAGCAGTTTAATACACCTCAAAATGTAAACAGAATGGACTACGTAAGATACAGGATAGTTTGTAAAAACGGTGAGGTAAAAACTGTGGATGATTACGGACATCTTGTTCATGATATAAATTACGGAATGGTGTATTACGTATTTTTGCTTGACCTTGAAGACCATATTTTCAAGGAGACAAGAGCATAAACTTCAAAAGAACAGGAACATAAAATCAAGAGGAAAATATAATATGGAATTCAAAAGAACAATGGACCAAAAAATCGGTTGAAATAATGAAGAAATATAAGTATAATAGGAAAGCGTTTATAAAAACGGTAATAAAATAATACGAAATAAAACAACCGAAAAGCATAGATAATGAGCTAAAAGAAATAAAAATTATGATAAAAAATAAGGAAACAACATGAGACTTGATATATTGTACGAAGATGACCATATGATAGTCTGTGTAAAACCGCCGGGAGTTCCGTCCCAGGCAGATAAAACCAATGACGAGGATATGGTTACGATAGTTAAAAATTATATATTTGATAAGCAGGAGTCAAATGACGAACCATATGTTGCGATGCTCCACAGACTTGACAGACCGGTGGGCGGAGTTATGATATTTGCCAAGGATAAGGATACTGCGGCGAAGCTTTCAAAGCAGCAGACGGACGGCACTATGGTAAAGTATTATCAGGCAGTGCTTACGGGAGAACTTCCCGAGGAGTATGGTGAGCTTTCCGATTATATGGTCAAGGATGCAAAGACCAATATGTCCAAGATTTGTAAAGAGGACACAGAGGGTGCAAAAAAGGCTGAGCTTACATATGAGCTTTTGGATGAATTTGAAACCGACGAAGGAATTTTAAGCTATGTGCTTATAGAACTTTTGACCGGCAGACATCACCAGATAAGAGTACAGATGGCAAACTTGGGTTGCGGAGTCTGGGGAGATTCAAAGTATAATCCGAAGTTTAAAAAGCTTAAAAAGAAAGTTAAGCAGATAGCACTTTTTTCATCTCGAATTGAACTTGACCACCCCGCAACGGGTGAGCGGATGGTATTTAAAAAGGAGCCTTACGGTAAGGCGTTCGATGTAATCGAGATGGATGAATTTTAAAGAACAGACGAAAAAAGTGATTCGTCTTTTTATCAATTATAGTAAAAATAGGAGAAACAAAATGGCTAAGGACAAGAAATTAGTAGAACAGATAACTTCCATGGAGGAGGATTTTGCGCAGTGGTACACAGATGTTGTGCTTAAGGCGGAGCTTATCGATTATACCAGTGTAAAGGGCTGTATGGTAATTAAACCGGCAGGCTTTGCAATCTGGGAAAGAATCAAAAATGAGCTGGATAAAAGATTTAAGGAAACAGGAGTAGAAAATGTATATCTTCCGATGTTTATCCCTGAGAGTCTTCTTCAGAAGGAAAAGGATCATGTGGAAGGCTTTGCACCGGAAGCGGCATGGGTAACATTGGGAGGTTCCAATCCGCTTCAGGAGAAGCTTTGTGTAAGACCTACATCAGAGACCTTGTTCTGTGATTTTTATAAAAAGGATGTTGAATCATACAGAGATTTACCAAAGGTATATAACCAGTGGTGTTCTGTTGTAAGATGGGAGAAGGAAACAAGACCGTTTCTTCGTTCGAGAGAGTTTTTGTGGCAGGAGGGACATACTGCACATGCAACAGCCGAGGAAGCAGAGGAAAGAACTGTTCAGATGTTAAATGTATATGCTGACTTCCTTGAGGACTATCTTGCAATACCGGTTATAAAGGGTAAGAAAACCGATAAGGAAAAATTTGCGGGTGCCGAGGCAACCTATACCGTAGAGGCACTTATGCATGACGGAAAGGCACTTCAGTCGGGAACCAGCCACAATTTCGGTGATGGCTTTGCAAGAGCATTTGAAATTCAATATACGGATAAGGACAATAAGCTTCAGTACGTACATCAGACCTCATGGGGTATGACTACAAGAGTTATCGGTGCACTTATCATGGTTCACGGAGATGACAGCGGTCTTGTGCTTACACCAAAGGTAGCACCTGTTCAGGTTATGATAGTTCCTATCATGCAGAAGAAAGAGGGCGTACTTGACAAGGCAGAGGAATTGAGAAAATCTCTCGCTGATAAATACAGAGTTAAGGTTGATGCTTCCGATAAGAATCCGGGCTTCAAATTTGCAGAGCAGGAAATGAGAGGCATACCGCTTCGTGTTGAGGTAGGTCCTAAGGACATAGAAGCAGGACAGGCAGTAGTTGTTAGAAGAGATACAAGAGAAAAGGTGACAGTTCTGTTTGAGGAACTGGATGCAAAAATCGGTGAGATGCTTGATGCAATGCAAAAGGATATGTTTGAGCGTGCAAAGGCACACAGGGATTCACATACCTATACTGCTACAAGCTGGGAGGAATTTACAGATACACTTGAGCATAAGCCGGGATTTATCAAGGCTATGTGGTGCGGTGATGAAGCATGCGAGCTCAAGATCAAAGAGGATACAACCGCTACATCAAGATGTATGCCTTTTGAGCAGGAACAGCTGTCAGACGTCTGCGTCTGCTGCGGACGTCCTGCAAAGACAATGGTTTACTGGGGAAAAGCATACTAAAGCATTTAACATGCCTGTTCACTTACAGATCTTAAAAGAGGTGCCGGATAGCGTAAAGGTCATCCTTAAGACTATCCGGAGCGCCGGATATGAAGCTTATATAGTTGGCGGCTGTGTCCGCGATATTTTGCTGGGCAGAGAGCCCGGAGACTGGGATATTACCACATCTGCGCTTCCTGAACAGGTTAAAAGCCTGTTTTCGGCAACTGTGGATACCGGGATACAGCATGGTACCGTTATGGTGATCATGAAAGGCTGCGGCTATGAAGTCACAACCTACCGGATCGACGGACAGTACGGCGACGCCCGGCATCCGGACCGCGTGGTCTTCACGTCGGATCTAGCGGAGGATCTTTTACGCCGTGATTTCACGATCAATGCGCTGGCCTTTGACCCGTCTTCCGGTCTGGTGGATCTTTTCGATGGAATCCGGGATTTAAATGAAGGGCTGGTACGATGTGTCGGTGACCCGGATGCACGTTTTGGAGAAGA
>CALGGL010000265.1 GCA_937915975.1 uncultured Lachnospiraceae bacterium
AAAGAAATTATTTGGGGGTATAAATCTTACATGGATTAAGATTATCATTTTTGCGGTTGTGGCAGGAGTTTATACCGCAGCTATGGCTATGATACCTGCAGCTAAAGATACTTCTTTTGCAGATATAACTATATCATTTGAAGTGTGGATATTGTTTGGCATAATTATCATAATGAACAGTAAGTCAGCGTTGGATTCAGCTTTAAAATGCTTTGTATTTTTTTTGATAAGTCAGCCGCTTGTATATCTGATTCAGGATATGATATATCATAATAATTTATTTTCAAAGTACTATAGATTTTGGATTATGTGGACGATTGCGACCATACCGATGGGATTTATAGGTTACTATATGAAAAAAAATAAGGGGTGGGGGCTTTTGATTCTTGCTCCAATGATGGTTTTTCTGGGTTTGTTTTATAATGAATACCTTGGAAGGACTATGTATGCATTTCCACATCATTTACTTACATGTGTATTTTGCTTTTTAACGCTTATTATATATCCTATAGCTATATTTGATGAAAAGAAAATCAAAGTGGCAGGTATTACAATCAGTATTTTGATAATTGCAGCTATGACAGTGCTTGCGATAGGAAAACCACCGGTATATAATACAACCATACTTGTAAACGGAGACGAAAATCATTTTGATGACACGTATAAGGTTTACCTGGCTGACGAGACCTTCGGAAAACTCTATATAGTATATGAAGATGGCATAGAAGACTATATGGTAAATGCCGAATTTAGAAAATCCGGTAAAACAGAAGTGGTATTGGTTGCGCCGGATGGAAAAGAAACCGTATATGAGATAGAAATAAAAGACCATTCGTATGATATAAATAAAAAATGAAAATATGGTGTCAAGCATTTTTGAAAATTCCGGTGTCAAGATTTTTTGAAAAATCCGGTGTCAAGATTTTTTGAAAAATCCAGTGTCAAGCATTTTTGAAAATTCTGGTTGACATACGAAATTTGTTGTATTATACTATTTAAGCATGTAATTTGAAAGAACTCTGTAAACAGCCAATAGCCCCGGTTGTTGCAGGTTTAGACAAGAGCATTTTTGATTATCTTTCCCAATAATCAAAGGATGCCGTATACATCGACCAAAGGTATTGATGAAAAGCTGTTTCGGACATTTCGGTGAAGGTAATTAATATTTTGGTTAATAATCGAATATTTAAGGAGGAAAACCACAATGAAGAGCTTTATGGCAAGCCCATCAAACATTGAAAGAAAGTGGTATGTAGTTGATGCTACAGGACATACATTAGGTCGTTTATCATCTGAGATTGCAAGTATATTAAGAGGAAAGAATAAGCCAACATTCACTCCTCATATCGATACAGGTGATTATGTAGTAGTTGTAAATGCAGATAAGATTAAAGTAACCGGTAAGAAGTTAGACCAGAAGGTTTATTACCATCACTCAGATTATGTAGGTGGTATGAAGGAGCAGACTCTTAGAGAAAAGCTCGACAAGAAGCCTGAGGACGTTCTTTACCTTGCAGTTAAGGGAATGCTTCCAAAGGGACCTCTCGGAAGACAGATGATTAAGAAGCTTCATGTTTATGCAGGTCCTGATCACAAGCAGCAGGCACAGAAGCCTGAGACCTTAGAGATTAAGTATTAGTAAGGAGGGAATATTCGTGGCTAAGAGTTCAAGATTTTACGGAACAGGAAGAAGAAAGAGCAGTATAGCAAGAGTTTACCTTGTACCTGGTACAGGAAAGGTAACTATCAATAAGAAGGATATGGAGGAGTATTTTGGATTAAATACTCTTAAGGTTATAGTAAATCAGCCATTTGCAGCAACAGGTACAACAGGTAAGTATGATGTACTTGTAAATGTACACGGCGGTGGATTCACAGGTCAGGCAGGTGCCATCAGACATGGTATCTCAAGAGCACTACTTCAGGCTGACCCAGAGTTCAGACCAATCCTTAAGAAAGCAGGCTTCTTAACAAGAGATCCTCGTATGAAGGAAAGAAAGAAGTACGGCTTAAAGGCTGCAAGAAGAACTCCGCAGTTTTCAAAGAGATAGTCATATCTGCGATGGCAGGTTCAAAGAAGGACGCTGGAATATTTATATTCCAAGCGTTCTTTTTTTGTGCCTGCCATCATAGGATGGCTGAAACGACCGAGCCAAAGCGAAGCAAAGGCGAGGTTCGTGTCAGTCATCGCAGATATGACGAAGGTAGACAAGAGATGGTCGACTCGAAGCGAAGCGGAGAGGAGATTCTCTTGCATTTGCAGTAATCCTTATATAATCATAGGATGGCTGAAACGACCGAGCCGAAGCGGAGCAAAGGCGAGGTTCGTGTCAGGCATCGCAGATATGAATAATCACATTTTTATATTTAATTTACTCAAAATAATAAAAATGGCTAAATTGAATTGACGATGGCTTAATTAAATTGTATAATTATTTTGCATCATTAGAATGAAAGAGGTAATTATTATGAGAAATTTTGAATTTCACGAAGGATGCAAAAAAATACTAACGCCGGAAATAGTGATGCAACTCACAAGGATATATGAATTTAAAGGAGAACAGGCACAATTTATAGAAGCACATAAAGATGAATTATCTAAGTTTATGGATATTGCGAAGATACAAAGTACGGAAAGTTCCAACAAAATTGAAGGAATTTACGCATCAGATGATAGACTGAAGAAAATTGTATTGGAAAAAACTATGCCCAAGACAAGAAACGAATTTGAAATTGCAGGATATAGAGATGTATTAAATACAATTCATGAAAGCTATGAACATATTCCTGTAAGACCTTCAATTATCTTGCAGCTACATAGAGATTTATATAAATATATGGGTACTGATTCGGGAGGTTTTTTCAAAACTGCTGATAATATTATTGAGGAAATGAGCTCAGATGGTGAAAGGAAGGTAAGATTTACCCCTATTCCTGCAAGGGAAACTTCGGAAGCAATGGATAAACTTTGCGAATCATACAATAAAGCATTTCAGGATGATTATGTTGATAAGTTGATTTTGCTACCTATGTTTATATTTGACTTTCTATGTATTCATCCGTTCAATGACGGTAACGGAAGAATGGGCAGATTGTTAACCATTTTGTTATTATATCAATCAGGCTTCATAGTAGAAAAATATATTAGTATTGAAAAGGTGATTGAAATATCAAAAGATACCTATTATGAAGCGTTACAGGAAAGTTCCATAGGTTGGCATGAAGGAGAAAACAATTATATTCCGTTCGTATCATATATACTGGGGGTAATAGTAAATGCATATAAGGAATTTTCGTCAATAGTAAAATTACTTTCTTTGAATGGAAAAAAAATAAATAGAGTAAGAGAGATAATAAAAACTAAGGTTGGAACAATCACCAAATCAGAGATAATAGATTTATGTCCGGATATAAGTGTTACAACGATTCAAAGAGCTTTGGCAGAGTTGCTTGAAAAGGGTGATATTAGTAAAATAAGTGGTGGTCGTTATACAAAATATACATGGAATTGGGAGAAAAAATAATTGATAACAGGTGAACCTAAGAATAAAATTGATGTTTTATGGTATATATTTGCAACTGGAGGGTCAACAAATCAAAATTTGTTGTTCAGAAAGCATTAGATGAGACACGATTATTATTTGATAGTTTAATGAAGGAGTATTTTGGATAAATGGCAAAGAAAAAAGAATTAATAATAACATCATCTGCTGCTGAATATCTTACATACATTGCAGCAACAGGTGACTCGCCAGAGAGCTTTGAAATGCGTTATGAAAACGAAAATATTTGGCTGACGCAGAAAATGATGGCTTCTCTATATGAAATAGATGTTAGAACCATAAATGATCATATTCAGAAAATATATGATGATGGGGAATTAACAAAAGAAGCAACTATCCGAAATTTTCGGATAGTTCAAACTGAGGGTAATAGGCAGGTTCAGCGAGATGTTCTGCATTATAATCTTCAGATGATTATCTCTGTAGGATTTAAGGTAAACAATGACAGAACTGTCCGCTTCCGCAAATGGGCAGGGCAAATAGTTAAGGATTACACCATCCAAGGATGGACAATGGATTCAGAACGTTTAAAGAAGGGGCATAAATTTACCGAAGATTTCTTTGAGAGACAGCTTCAACAAATTCGCGAAATCAGACTTTCAGAAAGAAGATTTTATCAGAAAGTAACTGATATTTATGCTACAGCATTTGATTATGACAAAGATGCGAAGACTACACAACTATTTTTTAAAACAGTACAGAATAAAATGCATTTTGCGGTACATAGACATACTGCCGCTGAACTGATTGTTGAGCGTGCAGATTCAAAAAAAGAACATATGGGTCTGACAGCATGGGAAAATGCTCCGGATGGAAAGATTCTTAAAGCGGATGTTTCTATTGCTAAAAATTATTTGTCTGAAGAAGAAATGAACTATTTGGAACGTATTGTTACATTGTATTTGGATTATGCAGAGCTTCAGGCACAACGACATATTCCAATGAGCATGGAAGATTGGGCAAAACGGTTAGATGGATTTCTTGAGTTTAATGGCAATGAAATACTGACTGGACCAGGCAAAATTAGTGCGGAAGAAGCAAAGCTTCATGCGGAAACTGAATACGAGAAGTATCGTATAGTACAGGATAAATTATTTCAAAGTGATTTTGATAGATTTCTTGAACTTGAAGATGAAATAAAAGAATAAAATTATTCTGTAAGTAAGTTGACAAATTAACATTGCTATACAAAAATCATTAGATGAAACTCAAAAACTTTTTGATAGCTTAATGCAGGAGTATTTTAGATAATATGGGATTGATAGAAATTGCAGCCAATAAATCAATTTGGCGGGGAATAGACTATTGCAAAAATAATAAAGTTATATCATGGGATATACGTGGTAAAGGTGAAATTGATGGTGTTGTAAGTGGAAGTAATAATGAAAAATATAATGTTCATGTTGACGAAATACATCCACGCAAATCTAAATGTAATTGTCCTTTTGCAAAAGACAGAAGGGTTGTCTGCAAACACATGATTGCAATATATTTTACTGCATATCCGGATAAACTAACTGATTTTCTAGAATATGTTGAAGAACAAGAAAAAGAATGGGAACGTGAAGAAGATCTGAGATGGGAAGAACACATACAGGATTTGTACAAAACAGCAAAAGTGTTAAGTAAAAAAGAACTTGTAGAAGAGTTAGTTGGTGCATGGATAGAATTAGAGGAAAGGAATCATTATTGGTAGGAAAAATTGTATTTTATAAATTGGTGAGTTAAATTTCTTGTAGAAAGCATAAATGATATACTTAAATAAAAAAAAGAGAGGTATATCATATGGAAGAGAAATTTATATCAATAATTAATGAGATGGCAGAAGTATTGAACGCAGCACAGCTTAAAAAACTTCAGGAAGTACTACTGAAAAATTTAAGTGAAAATGAACCGGAAAAACAGAATATTTCAAATGATATTTGCTCGTCTGATTTGTAAAATAATTACAGATTACCCGACTTTTTATTGCATTTAACAATTGCTTCGGCTATTATGTACATATAATACAGATTAGCTAAAATGATTTATATGAATGTTATATTTACAAGCTTGGAATATGAGGAGGATATATGAATCAACAAAAAATACTTGCAGCCTGCGACCACACACTTTTACTTCAGGGTGCAACCTGGGATGAGATAAAGGTTATTTGCGATGATGCAAAAAAATATAAAACAGCTTCAGTTTGTATTCCGCCATGCTACGTTAAAAGGGCAGCAGAATATCTAAACGGAGAAATCTCCGTATGTACGGTAATCGGTTTTCCTAACGGAAACATGACTACTGCGACAAAGGTTTTTGAAACAAAGGATGCTCTTGCAAACGGAGCAGATGAGATAGATATGGTAATCAATATCGGAATGCTTAAGGCAAAGGAATATGATTATGTCTTATCGGAGATTAAAGAGATAAAGGAAGCTTGCGGAGACCACATTTTAAAAGTAATTATAGAAACCTGTCTTTTGACTGAAGAAGAAAAAATCAAAATGTGTGAGATAGTGACTGAATCGGGAGCGGATTATATCAAAACTTCCACCGGGTTTTCAACAGCGGGAGCAACCTTTGACGACATTGCGCTATTCAAAAAAAATCTTGGACTGAGCGTAAAGATAAAAGCAGCCGGCGGAATATCTTCTATGGAAGACGCAGAGCATTTTATGGAGCTTGGAGCTGACAGACTAGGTACAAGCAGAATTGTAAAGATAGTTAAGGCACTTGGATAAAAAAATATTGTTGAGAGCTTTCGGCTAATATGTAAAATAAATACATATTAGCCGGATTTTCTTGCATTTAATGATTATTTCGGCTATTATGTATATATGATACAGATTAGCCGAGGTGATTTATATGAATTATATATCTAGAAGTTTGGAAAAAATTGTATCTGAGGTAACAAAAGAGTATCCGGTTGTTTTGGTTACAGGACCAAGACAAGTTGGTAAAACAACTATGCTTCAAAAACTTATGGAAGGAACAGACAGAAACTATGTGTCATTGGATGATTTAAATGAAAGAAGCATAGCTAAAACCGATCCGGAGATGTTTTTGCAGATTCATAAACCACCGGTTTTGATCGATGAAGTACAATATGCACCGGAATTATTTACTTATATAAAAATTATTGTTGATAAAAATCATAACCCGGGAGATTTTTGGTTGACTGGTTCACAAGTCTTTAAACTTATGCAAGGTGTTAGTGAATCCTTGGCAGGAAGGGTTGCTGTACTATCCTTGACAGCATTATCACAGGCAGAAATATGCAAAGGCGAAATGAGACCGTTTACTATTGATTTGGATGAACTTAAGGAAAGAGGCAAAGAGAGAAAACCGGCTGATACTATGGAAATTTTTGGACGGATTTTTAAGGGCTCCATGCCGGCGGTAGTAAGTGGTCAAAATAGTAACAGTCAGATTTTTTACAGCAGTTATCTTTCCACATATATTGAAAGAGATGTAAAGGGATTGTCCGATGCAATTGACTCATTAAAGTTTTTACGTTTTATAACATCAGTTGCAGCGAGATGCGGACAAATGCTAAATATCGCAGATATTGCACAAGATGCAGATGTAAATCAAAAGCTTGTTAAGGACTGGCTTGGAATATTGGAAACACTTGGAATTATTTTCTATTTACATCCATATTCCAATAATCTTTTGAAACGTTTGGTTAAGACACCGAAGCTTTATTTTTATGATACAGGGTTAGTATGTTATCTGACAAAATGGAGCAGTGCTGAAACACTGGAAAGTGGAGCTATGAATGGAGCTGTTTTGGAAAATTATGTTGTAAGCGAGATATTGAAAACTTATTTAAATTCCGGAATAGACCCATTTGTATACTATTATCGTGATAAGGATTCCAAGGAAATTGATATAATATTGGAGCATGATGGTGTCCTTAATCCAATTGAAATAAAAAAATCTGCTAATCCGGGTTCGGAATTAGTCAAAGTTTTTAAACTTTTGGATAAATCATCTACTCCTCGTTCAAAAGGTGCAATACTTTGCATGAAACCGGAATTAACTGCTGTTGATAAGGATAACTTTATTGTTCCGATTTGGATGATATAATGAATGGAGTAATGTATGGAATGGTACAACTTATTTAGACAACATATCTTAGATAGAGGAGCGGAGTATTATCAGGATGGATATGTTGAAAAAATTGATATTAAAGACGGACATATTACTGCTAAAGTCGAAGGCACAAATTTATACAGTGTTGATATTGATTTTGATGGAGAAGAAGTAGTCTATATGACATGTGATTGTCCATATGCTGAAGAAGGAAATAATTGTAAGCATATGGCTGCTGTATTGTTTAAATTTGAAGAAATATTATCGGATGAAGATGAAAAAAAAGATGATTTTACTATAGAAGAATTTCAAAGTGTTTCATTGGAAGAAGCATTAAAAAGGCGGAAAGAAAAAATTAAAGCACTTGTGGATAAAATACCTGAAAATGAGATTAAAAAGCTACTTGTTGAGCAAATTTTAAATGATGATACATTGAGGAATAAATTGTTATTATTGTATTCTGAAAAAATAGATGCAAAACAAATACTTATGCTTAAAGAAGAGGTCGATGCTATTGTCAGAGATAATAGTGTAAGAGGGTTTATAGATTGGTATCATGCATTGGATTTCACTTCAGAATTACAGTGTTTTTTAAATTCGAAGGTGAAGATTTTGATAGAACGAAATATGCTTGATGCTGCATTTGATTTGACTAATTATGTGTTTCACTGCATAGGAAATATTGCTATGGATGATTCTGATGGTAGCTCATCATATGTTGCGGATAATTGCTATGAATGTTGGAAACTAATCCTTGAAAAATGCTCAGGTGAAAAGAAAAAAAAGATAAAAAAATGGTTTGAAGAACATCAGGATGGATATGTAATTGATTTTATGGAGGAGTATATTCATGAGTTTTATAATGAGGAATTTTTATCAGATGAAGATATAAGAAAAAAAATAATGGAACTCGATGAGATATTATCTGACAGGGATGGAAGTAATGATTGCTCAAGTATATATTCTATACGTTATGGATATGAAAATGTAATCATTAAGAGAATTGAGTACATGAAAAAACTAAAATGTTCAGAGCATGAGATTGATATTTTTCTTAAGAAAAATCGGCATTTTTTTACTGTTAGAGAAATAGAGATTGAAAAGTTCTTGCAGGATGGAGATTATAAAGAGGCAGAACGTGTGCTTATTGAAAGTAAAAAATTAGATACTGATTATCCGGCACAAATGAAAAAATACAGTGAAAAATTAATAAAAATATATGATATTGTTGGAGACGAAAGTGCCTGTGCTGATGAACTTTTATATTATATGAAGAATTTTCAGGAAGCAGAACTTGATTATTTCTTAAAACTAAAAAGTATGATAAAAGATGAGGATGAATGGAATAAAAAGGTTGAAGAAATAATATCAGAAAATAGAAATGACTTTTATGTATGTGAAATTTTAAATGAAGAAAAAAGATATCAAGAATTAATAAATCGAATAAAGAAAAGCTTCAATAAAATCTATCTGTTAGATTTGTATGAAAAGAATATAAAAAAAACAATGGGATATGAAGTAATAAAAATTTATCAAGAGTATATTAAAGAGGAGATAGAAAGAGTATCAAACAGAAAAGGATATAGACATGTTGTAAAATACTTGGATAAAATAAAAAGAAGCAAAGAAGGAAAAAAATTAGCACAGGAAATTGCAGATTCTTGGAGAATAAGGTATAAAAGAAGAACTGCGTTAATGGATGAACTTAGAAAAATAGGTCTATGATATAATTCATACACGAATCAGTTGGTGACAATCCTTCACCAACTGTTTTTGCTTATATATGATTATATCAGTAGACTTTTTAAGGGATTTGTCACAAACTCCATTTAAAATCTGTTATATATAGTGTAATGAGCAAAGTGACAGAGCACGTATACGTGCACCGGCATTTTGCGAATTAGGATATCAAGTCTGCAGACGAGACAGTGTAAGGATAATTCGTACGAACTAATTACAAATCATACGAAGGGAGGGACGAAGGTGTCTAAAAAGAAAAATATTGCTCCGCAGGTTAGCTTTATCGAAGAATGCTACCGCTTGTATGAACAAAAGATGTACCGAGTTGCTTATCGCGTACTAAATGACAAGGGACAGGCGGAGGATGCGGTTTCGGAAGCTTTCATAAGGATGATGAAAAAAGACATATTCTTTGAGGATGCTAAGTCAGATGATTGCAAGAGATACATAATCAAGGTTATCAAAAATGTGTCGATTAACATTTACAATAAAAATAAGAGGGAACAGGAACTCATATATCTGTCGGACAGAGAGGATGTCTATGGCGGCAAAAGAAAGAGAGCGGCTTACTATGAGGAAAGCGATAATGCTGATAATATTTATAATATAAGTGAGCATGCTTCATCCTTGTATGATCCGGGAAGTAATATGGGAAACACGGATCTTGAGGAATATATTTCTTATCTTCCTGACAAATATTATGATGTGATTGATTGCCTGATATATAAAAATCTCTCGGTGAAGGAAACGGCAGCCGAGCTTAATATATCCGAGGTAAATGTGAGAAAGAGATTTGAACGTGCGAAGGCGATGCTTAGGAACAGAGTGAAAGGAGAGTGTGACTATGAGCAGGAACATTACAGAGAGCGAAATGCTTGAAGACTTCGAGATAAGTCTTGAAGAATTCGACGAAATAGATGATTACCATGAGTTTTCGGAAGAGTATAAAAAGAATAAAAAGGAGCTGCTTAAAAACTACAGAAAGAAGCATCTTACAACAAAGAAATATACAGGTGTTAAGGTGGCAGCGGCTATAATGGCATTTGTAATAGCGGCACCGATAGCGGTAAATGCGGCAACAGGAGGAGGTCTATTTGACCGTATCTGGGGCAGCAAGGGCAAGGAAGACATTGATTCACACACGTATGAATGGGATGAAGACTGGGGAGATGAGACAAAACATTTTGAAGTCGAAATGCCTGCTATAGATTATGAAGATACGGACCCCGAAAAAGCCGAAAAGCTGGTTGGCGACAATATTCTTGAAATGAATGAAGAGTATGACTTGGACGGAACAAAAATGACCATTCTTTCTACAGTAAGTGACGGAAATTGTATGGTGATTGAATATACCTTAGAGCGTGAGGGTGGAGTCAAGATATATAATCTTGACCATGCGCAGCATAGCAATGAGACAAAGGGTAATTCACCTGAACTTGATCAAAATGTAAGCTTTAATTTCGGCAAGGTTTACATAGATTTGGATAAATCTACTGATGAAAAAATGTATTGCTACTCATATGCTGTTTTGGGTTCCGAATATCAGCTAAATGAAACACCAACGATCCATGTACAAATATTACCTTGTACAATTGAAGAATATGCGGCTACTAATGATCCGGAAGAATTTAACAAGATACTTGAGCAAATTGTTGAATTTGATATTCCGCTTAATACAAAAGAGAAGATAGAGATGAAGGAATATGTCAATGCAGACGGTGGTGTAGTTGAGGTTTCACCTATATCAATGAGTATAGATGAAAGTGTAGGTCTCGGACTTCCTTCTTACGATCCATATTATATCTACTACATAAATATAAAATATAAGGATGGAACTGAATATCTTGTCAGTGAAAGCAATTGTGATAGTGCGGAATTTGATATTAGCCATAGTTGCGATGTTGAACATGCAAATTATCAATACTGTTGTGGTTTTGACAATGAATTTAAAATAGCGTTTAACCGCCTCTGTGATGTAGATAATATAGAGTCAATCACAGTAAATGAGACAACTTATACGTTGAGATAACCCCATAATTAAAAAACTTAATAACCTTTGTGATCAGGTTTGGTTTTAAAGCGAATTAATGAAGTGAGCTAATAAATTTAGCTAATGAAGTGAGCTTTAAACCGAACCTGATTTTTGTTTATGTTCAATCGGTAACAAAATTTCACCGGTTGAAAGTGATATTATAGTTGGAATAAGCTTTTAAAGAGTATATAAGTCGGTTTTTTGGCTGTTTTACCTATAAGATTGAATAAGTTGATAGGGCTTATAGGTAAATTTAGACATGAATTATTCTTACGCAAAGTCGTTTTACCTATAAGACTGAATAAGTTGATAGGGTTTATAGGTAAATTTAGACCATGATTTTTCTTCTGCTTAGCTATTTTACCTATAAGACTGAATGATGTTATAGAGTTTATAGGTAAAATTACACCTGAATTATTCTTACGCAAAGTCATTTTACCTATAAGACTGAATAAGATGAAAGGATTTATAGGTAATTTAAGATTTTTGCCATTGCGTTGTTCACCAATTTTACCTATAAAACTGATCGAGGATAACAATCTTATAGGTAATTAAAAATATTAAAATTAGAGATAAATAAAACTTATTTTTATTTATCTCTTGATAAAATCTTTAAATACAGTATACTCTTATGA